>JAKAOC010000047.1 GCA_021823385.1 Actinomycetes bacterium | reverse complement strand
GTAGCCCCGAAGGAGACTCCGAGCCGCTGCGACGCCTCGGCGAGCATCGCCGACACACCGGCTTCGCCCACCCCGGCGCCGGCGGCGATCACCACTCCGGCCTCGCTCAGTTTCGCCGTGCCGGCCCCCCGTGGAACCGCCTCGCAGCTGCGCGAGGTCACCGACCCGGGCGCTCCCCCCAGGACGATCGGGCCGGTACCGAGCTCCGCGCCGCCATCGGTCACCCAGGCCACGTTCCCACGGCCTCGGCGGATCTTGAGTGACCGGGCGGGCGGCCTGCCCACCGCGCCCTCCATGGCCGCCAAAGGGGTCACCGCGTGCTCCGGCACCGCGAAGTGGGCCACTCCCGAGCCCGAGGAGATGGGGTAGCCGAGCTGGACGCCTTCGCGCTCCACACTTCTCAGGACCGCGCCCCGAACCTCGGCGACCTGGCCGAGAATCGGCATTTGCAATGCCTTGGCCGTGTGGCCGAGCAGCTCGACCGCGTCCTGGGCGCCGGCCAGGACGACCATGTGCGCTCCCACCCGGCTGGCCACCTCGGCGACGACCAGTGCGAGCTCGCGCCGGCTGAGCAGGTCGGCGCCATGCAGCCGGAAGGCCCCGGCGGGGAGCCCGCGGCGTTCGGGCCGCGATTCATCGCTCCGTCCTGGAGTCCCAAGAGCCAGGACGCGGTAGGTGCCGGCGCCTCCCGTCAGCGGGGAGACGGCTTGGCCGGCGTCACAGCCCACTGCGACGATCAGGATGTCGCGGCTCACGCTCATGCCGAGCCCCCCTTGAGAAGGCCGGCAATCAGACCGGGAGCACTGTCGCCTTCGATGACCGCCGAGTGCGCCCGGCGCGGGCTGAGGGCGTCGCCGATGCGCAGTGCTGGCACTCCGCCGGCGCGCGCAGCCCGATAGAGCGAGTCCTCCGCCGCGGCATGTAGGGAGAGAACGAGAAGGTCCGCCTCCAGCTCGAGCAAGCCACCGTCGAGATGGTTGAACAGCGAGACCCCTCGTGTCCCGGCTGCGGTGGCTATCACCGCCGTGTGGAACTTCACGTCGTGGGAGGCGGCGCGCATCCGGAAGGATTCGTAGTCGAGGGTGATCCCCAAGTCCTGGCCCGCCACCAGTAACGGGGTGGCAAAGTGAACCTTTACGCCCATCTCCCAAAGGAGTTCGGCGGCCGAGGTCGCCTGGTGAAAGCCGACCTCGTCGTAGACGACCGCGGTGGCTCCGGGAGGCACGCGCGGACCTTCTGCCATGAGTCGGCGCGCCGAGATGACCCGCATCGCGCGCTCGCCACCATCGGTGGCCCAGTCGGGGGCGACGTCGCGGGATCCGGTCGCCACCACAACGGCGTCTGCGCCGAGGAGCGGGATGTCCTCGGGCCGGATCAGCCGGCCGAACTCGGGCTCGATGCCGAGCGAGGCGAGCTCGTTGCGCTGGTTGCGCACCAGGTCGGTCAGCTCGGCACGGGAGGCGACACGGCCCGCCCAGGCCAGCTGGCCACCGAGCTGATCCCCGGCTTCGACGAGCGCCACCATCGCCCCCGCGCGGGCGAGCGAGATCGCCGCCTGGCAGCCGGCGGGCCCGGCGCCGATCACCGCCACCCGCGGAGAGGACGGGCGGGTGAACCGGGACGGCGGCGGGAGATACTCCCTGCCCGCATTGGGGTTCTCGATGCAACCCAGCCAGCGGTTCATTCCCACCCTGCCCACGCACTCCTGGTTGCAGGAGAGGCATAGGCGGATGTCGCGCGTCCGTCCCAGGCGGGACTTGGAGGCCAGCTCGGGGTCGGCGATCTGCGCGCGCACCATGCCCACAAGGTCGCAGTGGCCGGCGGCAAGCGCTTTCTCGGCCTGCAGGGGGTCCTTGATGCGCCCCACACCCACCACCGGGAGGTTGACCGCCTTGCGTATCGCGGATGGAATGAAGAGGGCGTAGCCGGGCGATATCGCCATGGAGGCCTCGATGGAGTAGAGGGAGGCGGTGGCCACTCCTATGGAGGTGTTTATGTAGTCGACGCCGCCAATGGCCTCGAGCATCCGGGCCAGCTCCACCGCGTCTTCGAGGGTGGTCCCGTCCTCTATCATCTCGTCGCCCGAGAGGCGCACGCCTAGCGCCGGATCTGGGCCGATGGCATCGCGAACCGCCGCGACGATCTCCAGCATGAGCCTGCTTCGCCCCCTGAGGTCGCCTCCGTAGGCGTCGTCGCGGTGGTTGCTGGCCGGAGAGAGGAAGGCCCGGACGATCGAGGAGTGGGAGCACTGCAGCTCCACGCCGTCGAAACCGCCCTCCATGGCGCGCGCGGCAACCAGCTGGTAGCCGTTCACGACCTGGGCCAGGTCGGAGGCGGTGGCCTCCTTGGGCACCTCCCTGAACAGAGGGTCCGGTACCTGGCTCGGCCCGAGTAGCGGAAGGCGCGAGTACATCGAAGAGCCTTGCGGACCGTTGTGGTTGATTTGGGCGATGATTTTCGCCGGATGACGGTGGACGGCCGAGGTGATGGTGCGGTAGCCCTGGAGCGCCTCCGGCTTGAAGCCGTGGATCATCTTCTCGTAGGGCCAATCGCTGGGATGCACCGAGTGCTCCTCGGTGATTATGAGGCCGGCGCCGCCCTTGGCCCGGGCTTCGTAGTACGCGGCGTGCGCCGGCCCCGGAAGGCCGTCGGCGGCGTAGTTGGTCAGGTGGGCGGAGAAGACGATCCGGTTCTCCAGGCGCATGCGTCCGATGGTGATGGGGGAGAAGAGGTGTCTAAAGCCGGCCACCGGCCACCTCCGCCGCCAGTTCGGCCACCGCCCGGCGCGCATCGAGAATTGCCGCCTGCCACCCCCTGGGGGCGAGTGCGTCTCCGGCCAGGCGCAGGAGCGGGTGCTCGGGCCAGCCGCCCGGCGCCGCCGGAAGGGAGCAGTCCAGCAGGACCTCGGCCTCCACCATCCGCCCACCGCCGCCGAAGCGGTGCTCGACGCGAACGCCGCCTTTGACCAGCCCCGTTACGTTGGAGTCGGTGAGGACTCGCACCCCCGCTCTTGCCAGGCGTTGGGCGGCGGGAACCAGGTCACCGGTCGGAGCGAGCTGCGAGCCGGCCAGCCGGTCGGGGGTGATCAAGGTCAATTCGGCCCCCGAGGCGAGCAGCGCGTCGATGACCGTCATCGCCCACGCCCCGCCGGTGGGGTCGAAAACGGCCACCTTGGCTCCGGATTCGGGCGGCGACAGGAGAGCCTGCGCCGGCGTGGTCGGCAGTGGCGCGCCTTCGATGCCCGCCGCGGCCAGCCGCCCCAGGTTCCACGGGCGGGGCGCATAAGTGGCGCCCGTGGCCACCAGGACGGGCCCACCGCCTTGCGCGGCGGCGAGGGCGGCGTCCGCATCCAGGCTGCAGGAGGTGGATATCTCCACCTTTGCGTCGGCGAGGGCTGTCAGGTAGTAGTCGAGCATGCGGGCCAGATTGGGATTGAGCCCGCGCTCGGCGAGCAACCGCAGCTCTCCGCCGGGATGATCCGAGGCGTCCCATAGCTGAACGTTCATGCCGAGGCGGGAGGCTTCCAGGGCCGCCTCCATCCCTGCTATCCCGGCTCCTGCGATCAGCAACGGCGGCCTACGGGCCCCGGAGACGTGCACCGCTCGGCCGACGCGGCGCGCGGCTTCGGCCTCATGCCCTGCGTCCGGGTTGAAGGCGCAGCTCACCACCGGGTTGCGAGGGTCACGCACTTGACATCCCTGGTTGCAGGCGACGCACGGCCTGGCTGGGCTGCCCTCGGCGAGCCGGTTCAGCGCTTCGGGGTCGGCGATTAGAGGGCGGGTGAGCTCGGCCAGCTGGACGGCGCCCCGCTCCAGCCTGGCCTCGGCCTCTCCCAGTCCGACGCGGCCGTCAAGCACCGCGAGCGGGACGGCAATGGCGCGCGCGCCCTTGAACTCCTCCACGGCCTCGTCCAGGAACCCGGTTCCGTCGTGAAAATCAGGGCAGGTCGAGTGCTGGGTGTAGATTGATCCGCGCTCGAGCACCAGGTAGTCGACGTATCCCTCCAGGCCGGCAAATATCCGGGCGGCGTGTGTGGGCAGGATTCCCGCCCAGGGCGCGAGCTCGTCCACACAGAGTCTGAGCCCCACTATCGCCTCGGGCACCTGCTCACGAACGGCCCCCAGAACCCTGGCCGCGAAGAGGGCGCGGTCCTCGCCCCAGCGATCCTGCCTCTGGTTGGTCAAAGGCGAGAGGAACTGGCGTATCAGGGAGTATTGACCGGCGTTGACCTCCACGCCGTCGCAGCCCACCGAAAGGGCCGCCTCCGCCGCGGAGGCGAAGTCGGCCACGATCTCCTCGATCCGCTCCTCCTCAAGCCGGCTGGAGATCTCGTTGGCGGTGGTCTCGGCGAAGGGGGACGGGGCCGAGAGCGCCTGGCGCGAGTAGGCCGACGAGCCCTGCCCCCCGGCATGGCCGAGGCCGGCCAACAGCAGCGAACCTTCTCGGTGGACCAGGGATGCCACCGCTCCGAGCGAGCCGGCGGCTGCAGGCAGAAGCGGAGCGTATTCGTAGGGCCAGTCGTCGGGGCTCACGGAGGCGGCTTCGCTCACCAACAGCGCCGCTCCTCCCGCCGCCCGCGCGGCGAGGTAGTCCCCGTAGGCGGGACGGAACCGTTCACGCCGGTTGAGGTTGCTGGGATGCGGGCCGAAGTACGCACGGCTCTTCAGGCCCCGGCCATGCAGGACCAGATCTGCCCGGAGCAGAGCCGAGTGTGGCCCGGTCGTCACCATCCGCCCCTAGCGGGCGGCCACGGCGTTGCGCCGTGGGCGTATTGAGACGACGGTGCCCACCGCATTGGCACCGCGCCCCATCACGCACTCCGGGTCCGGATCGGCCAGGGCGGCGCCGGTGTGGAACTTCGCGGCCATGCAGCCTCCTTGACAGGAGGCATAGGCGTCACAGCTGGAGCAGCCGGACGGTCCGGGCTCGGCCCGCAGGGCGGCGAAGAGCCCGGAGCTCCGCCAGATGCGGGAGAACTCCGTATCGCGGACGTTTCCGGCCTTGAAGTCGGGGTGGATTGTGAACGGGCAGGCATAAACATCGCCCACCGGATCCACCAGGCAGACCACTCTGCCGGCTCCGCACATGTTCAAGCCCGGCAGGGGATCGCCCAGCGGCGAGAGGTGGAAGAAGGAGTCGCCCGTCAGAACCTCGGGCCGGCCGGAGAGCCAGGCGAAAAGCTCCCGGTTTTGCTGTTCGGTGGGGCGCAGCGCGGAGTAGCTCAGCGCGCCGCGACCCGAGGGGCGCAGGCGCGTGACCCTGAGGGCGGCGCCGTGGCTCTTGGCCAAGGCCTCGAGCTCGTCGAGGTGGCCGATGTTGTGCCTGGTGGCCACGACCGAGATCTTGGGGTTGGCGAAGCCCGCGGCTGCGAGGTTGGCGAGCGCCGCGACGGCCTTGGCGAATGACCCCTCGCCGCGGACGTCGTCATTGGTGGCGGCGTCGTGCCCGTCGATGGACACCTGCACGTCCACGTAGTCCATGGCGGCAAGCCTCTCGGCGGCGTCGGCGTCGAGGAAGGTGCCGTTGGTGGAGAACTTGACCCCCACCCTGCGTGCGACGGCATGCTCGAGGATTTGGAAGAAGTCCCTGCGCATCATCGGCTCGCCCCCGCCGATGTTCACGTAGAAGATCCCCATCTCGGCGAACGCATCGATCAGCGAGAGTGCTTCGCCGGTGGTGAGCTCGCCGGGAGCCTTCGTCCCCGAGTCGGAGAGGCAGTGACGGCAGGCGAGATTGCAGCCGTAGGTGAGCTCCCAGGTCAGGCAGATTGGGGCGTCGAGCCCGGCGCGCAGCGCGGCGGCCAGGGAGTCATTCATTGCCCGGGCTCCCTGTGGCTTCGCTGACAAGTATCACTTGCTTGGCAGCCAAGGCATCGACCAGTTTGGTGAACTGATCGGGCCGCGTGCCCAGGGCCAGCTCCGCTTCTGCGCGGTCAATTCCGTCCTTCGCGAGCTCGGCCAGCCTCAGGGCGAGGCGCGACTTGATCAAGAAAAGGTCCCGGGTCGCAAAGTTGTAGCAAAGCGCCCCGAAGGACTCCGGCCTTACCGAGATCCGGGGGTTGAGTGACAGCCGTTCGTTGGCCAAGGCAGGCCCGGCTAGTAGACGCCGCACATGCCGTCGATGGAGACCTCCTCGATGACGAGGTCGTCCTCGACGAGTTCTCCGTCCTGGTCCTGGGCGATTTCCTCCACCGGCGTCCTCGTCTCTTGGGTCATGGCTCAATTATAGGGAAGGGCAGATGCGCGCCGCTGCCCGAGGGTTAGGGGACGAGCAGTATCTTTCCCTTCGACTCGCGGGAGGCGATGCGCCGATGCGCCTTCTCGGCCTCCTCCAGCCCCAGCACGGAGTCGATCACCATGCGAATCCGCCCATCCCTGAGCATGGCCAGCGCAGGATCCATCATCGGTGCAACCCTGTCCGGGCGCATCCGGCGCACCAGCCCGAAGGAGTAGCCGGCTACGGTGCGGCCGGATGGGTGGAGCTGGTCGGTCCGGACCACTCCGGGCTCTCCAGCCGCCATCCCGAAGGCGACCAGTGTCCCGAAGGGCGCCAGCACCTCCAGATCCTCGGCCACCGTGGGGCCGCCGGTCGCGTTGAGTATCAGCTGGAAGTCCCCACCGCCTGCTCGCTTTGCCGCATCGGCGAAGCCCGAACCGAGCGCGACCACCGGCTTGGCGCCGAGCTCCTCGACGATGGGAGCCTTCTCGGGGCTGGAGACCACTCCCACCACGGTCGAGGCTCCCAACGCGGCGGCCATCTGGATGGCGGTGGTCCCGATTCCGCCTGCGGCCGAATGCACCAGCACCCGGTCGCCGGGGCTGAGCGTCGCTGCTCTGGTGAGTAGGCCGTAGCAGGTACCCAGTAGCAGTGGGGAGGCGCCCGCCTGGTCCGGATCGACGCCGGGCGGGATCTCGAAGAAGAGGCCTTGGCTGGCCGTTGAGGTCTCGGCATAGCCGCCGTCATCGACGAAGGCGACGACGTGCTTGCCCAGCCAGGACGCATCGACACCGGCGCCCACGGCGTCGATCACGCCGTAGCTGTCGATGCCCGGGACGAAGGGCATGCCGGAGACCGGGTAGTTCCCGGCAACCGCCTTCAGGTCTGCGAAGTTGACCGAGGCCCGCAGGTTGCGGATGCGCACCTGGCCGGCGCCGGGCTCGCGCTCAGGCAGCTCGGTCGGGACGAGCTGCTCCGGGCCACCGATCTTGGATACGAGTATCGCCCGCACGGCTGCTCCTTTCGGATTCTTTTGGAGGGTCACCCGCCGCGGCGGGTCACTCAGGACTCTGCGGCGACCTGCTTCAGCGAGTCGGCAAAGGCATTGCCGATGCGCTCGATCTCCGCCTCGGTGACGGTGAGGGGAGGGGAGACCGCGATCGAGGTGAGCAGCGTGCGGACCAGTACGCCACGCTCGCGCATGGCCATCTGGATCCGCCCCAGCGTGGCCGGGCGCTCCTTCAGCACGTCCGCCTCGACTTCGATGGCGCCCAGCAGGCCCAGCCCGGCGCGGGTTTCGCTGATGAGAGGGGAGTCCAGCGTGCTGTTGAGCGCCTCGGCCAGGCTGCCCTCCAAGGTCCGGCCCCGGGTTATGAGGTTCTCGCGCTCCATTATCTGCAGGTTTGCCAGGCCGGCGGCACAGGCCAGCGGGTGGCCGGCATAGGTGGGCCCGTGCCGGAAAGCCGCCCCTTTGCCCTCGAAGAACGGGGCCGAGACCTCGCCGGAGACGACCACTCCGCCCAGGGGCACATATCCACTGGTGATTCCTTTGGCAAAGGCGATCATGTCCGGCACCACGCCGAAGCGCTCGGGCCCGAACCACTCGCCCAGGCGCCCGAAGCCGCAGATCACCGAGTCGATGACCAGGAGAGCCCCGATGCTGGTGCAGATCTCCCGGATGCGCTCGATGTAGCCGGGTTTGGGCAGGTGCACGCCGCCCGCCCCGATCACCGGCTCCACGAAGACTGCGGCGATGTGCTCGCCGCCGATGTTGGCGGCCAGCCTCGCCAGGTCCTCGGGATCGTCGCGGTCGATCTGGGCGACGGAGTTGATCAGATCCCCGTATCCGGCCCGGTTGGCCGGCATTCCCGCCAGGGAGGTGCCGAACCCGTGTGTGCCGTGATAGCTGTCCTTCCGCGACACCAGGATCTGGCGCTCGGGATGGCCGAGTTCGTGGAAGTAGCGGCGCGCCAGCTTGGCGGCGGTGTCGACGGCGTCGCCACCACCGGAGACGAAGAAGACCTTCGAGCCGGGCATCGGGCTGTGCCCCGCCACCTTGGCCGCCAGAAGCTCGGCCGGTTCGTTGGTGATGTCCGCGAAGGTGGAATAAGCGGCGAGCTTGCCCGCCTGGGCGCTGATGGCGTCGGCTATCTCCTTGCGCCCGTGGCCCACGTTGGCATACCACAGGGAGGCGGTCGCATCCAGGTACTGCCGCCCTGAATCGTCGTAAACGTAGTTGCCGCTGGCTTCGGCAATAGTGAGGCGGCTACGGGTTACGTCCGCCATGTTTGCGAAGGGATGCCAGAAAGCTGTCTCGGTCACGTTGCCCCTTTGCTCGGCTTCGGGTTTGTGACCAAGATAGCACCGTGGCGCCCGCGACGGACTTGCCGCCCCCCGGCCGGGGGAGGCCTTCGTGCCATTCAGCCGCCGGGCAGGAGCTTGAGGGCCAGGTAGAGGTCGACCAGCTCGGCGAAGTCCTCGAGCCGCACTCCCTGGGTCTCGCGCACCTTGTGCAGGCGGTATCGCATGGAGTTGGGGTGTATGCCGAGTTGGGCGGCGGCGAGGTTGATGTCCAGGTTGCACTCCAGGTATGAGCGCAGCGTGACGATGGCATGGCGCTCCACCGTGAGGTGGGCGCGCCGGCGCTCCTGCTTTTCCGCCAGCTTGCGCAGGTCGACCTGGGCCATCAGCCAAGTGGTCATGCTGGCCTCGTCGAAGAGGAGCATTCCGGGGGGCGCGTCCGAACGGGGGTTGGCCAGCAGCTCGGCCAAGGCGGCATTTGCCTCGCGGTAGGCGCCGGGAAGGGCCGCGTAGCCTTGGCAGGCCGACGAGACGCCGATATGGTAGAGGCCGCCGGCCAGTTCACCCAGCTCTTTGGCCAGCGCCTCCTCGTCGCACTGCACGATCGCCACCAGCACCTCTCCGGTCGTGTCCCAGATCAAGGGCGGGTGGTTCTCCAGCTCGTCGAGACGAGCTCCGAATTCCCTCTCGGGGTCGCCGACCTCGGCCGAAGCGGCTGCGCATACGACCCATGCAGGTGCGCTGAAATCGATGCCCAAGGAGAAGAGGCGTTCGAGCTGGGGGCGGGCGCTCTTGGCCGCCGGGGCCTTGGCCGCCCGCAGGCCGCAAACCTCTGCCACCAGGGCCCTCTCCTGCGCCCGTCTCTCGGCGAGGCGGTCGCTGCGCGTCTCCAGGGCGATGGAGAGCATGTGGCCGGCGGAGCGTACCAGTGGAAGCGCCAGCTGGAAGTCTGCCTCGCCCGAATCGGCGGTTCCGACCAGGGCGAGCCACATGGCTGGGCGGCTGGGCGGCTGCACCGCCAGGGCAAGGCCGGGCCCGTGGCCGGCGTCGAATTCGATCAGCTGCGTGAGCGCGGCGCCCCCGAAGTCGGAGGCCTCCGCGGCCCTCTTGGCGTTGCGGCCCGCCGGGGTGGCCGGCGACGGGCTCTGGCGCTCGATGCACTCGCGAACCTCGGCCAACGTGCGCGCGTCCATGGTCTCGCTGGCCGCGAGCACCTCGCCGCCGCCTCCCTCCAAGAGGGCGACAGCGGCGGGAACCAAGGGTGCAAGACGCTCCAGCAGGGCGGCAACCGGGTCGGCGCTCAGAAGTGAGTCGAGCAGGTAGTCCTGCGCCGATACGAATCGGCGCAGCGCGTTGACGTTCGGAGAGAGCAGGGCCTGATTGACAAAGGCGATGATCTCGGC
>JAKAOC010000046.1 GCA_021823385.1 Actinomycetes bacterium | reverse complement strand
ATCTCTCGGGCATGCACACCCACCAGTCGCTCTGGGCGGACGGCCAGCCCCTCTTCTTCGACGCCAACGGCAAATACGCCCAGCTATCGGACCTTGCTCGCTGGTACATCGGCGGCCTCCTGAAGCACGGATCTTCCATCCTCGCCTTCGGCGCCCCCACCACCAACTCCTACAAGCGCCTCGTCCCCGGCTATGAGGCTCCGGTCAACCTGGTCTATAGCCAGAGGAACCGGTCCGCGGCCTGCCGTATCCCGACCTACTCCGCCAGCCCCAAGGCGAAGCGTGTCGAGTTCCGCTGCCCGGATCCGATGGCGAATCCCTACCTCGCCTTCGCCGCGATGCTTATGGCCGGACTGGACGGGATCAAGAACCAGATCGAGCCGGCGGCTCCCGCCGACTACGACCTCTTCGAACTGAAGGGAGCCGCGGCAAAGCAGGTTCCGCAGGTGCCGTCCTCTTTGGAGGGCGCCCTGCAGGCCTTGGCCGACGATCACGACTACCTGCTCGAGGGCAACGTGTTCACCCAGGACCTCATAGATACTTGGATCGACTACAAGCTCTACCAGGAAGCGGATCAGATTCGCCTGCGTCCCCACCCGTGGGAGTTCATGATGTACTACGACATGTAGCTCCGGCTAACCCATGTCCTTTGAGCGGGGCGGCTGCCGAAAGGTGGCCGCCCCGCTCTCTTTGCGCTCCAGCCCGCGGCGTCTATGGCGCCGCGCTGGGGGCCGGCGCTAGCATTCGAGAGGTGATCGAGCCATGATCGACGAAGCAACGTCCCTGAACGTCGGGATCTGCCAGATAAACCTCAAGGTCGGAGACCTGGAGGGGAACGCTGCCAAGATTGTCGAGTCGGCGCGTGTGGCGGCCGAGCAGGGAGCCGACATCATCGCCTTTCCCGAGCTGGCGCTGACCGGCTATCCGCCGGAGGACCTGCTTCTCAAGCCCGCTTTCATCCGCGCTTGCGGGTACTACCTGGATCAAATCGCGGAGGAGCTTCCCGACCTCGTCTTGCTGGTGGGATTTCCCGAGCAGCTGCGTCGGCTCCACAACGCGGCCGCCTTCATGCACGGCGGCGTGGTCCAGGCCGTCTACCGGAAGAGGCTGCTGCCCAACTATGCGGTCTTCGACGAGCAGCGGTACTTCGTGCCAGGCTCTGGCGATCACAAGCTCTTCGATGTCGGCGGCGTCAAGGTGGGCGTTTCTATTTGCGAGGACATCTGGAGCCCCACCGGCCCCGCTCTTGACCAGGTCCGGGGCGGCGCTGACGTGATCTTGAACATCAACGCCTCCCCTTACTTCCTGGGGCGGCGCTGGCAGCGTTCCTCGATGCTCTCCACCCGGGCGAGCGACATGTCCACGCCCATCGTCTACGTGAATATGGTGGGCGGGCAGGATGAGCTGGTTTTCGACGGGGGCTCTCTCGTCTATGACAGCTACGGGACACTTAAATACAGCCTTCCCCAGTTCGAGGAGATGATCGAGACGGTCAGGGTCCCGCTGGGCGCCGCGAGCCGAAAGTACCAGCTGGATCCGCGGGGCCTGGTGGCGGAGGAGGTGCTGGAGACGGTGCCCATCGCCCCGTCACTGCCGGTCGGGTCCTCACATGTGGCCTATTACCCAGCCGATCACCCCCCCTTCCTCTTCGAGCCGAGTCCCAGCTTTGACAAGAATTGGGTGGCGGATCTCACCGACTTCTATCTGGATGAGATACTCGGCGCTCTCAAGCTCGGGCTGACCGACTATGTCGAGAAGAACCGCTTTTCGAAGGTGGTCATCGCCCTGTCGGGCGGCATCGACTCGAGCCTTTGCGCAGCGCTTGCTGTCGCCGCCATCGGTCCGGAGCGCGTGACGGGGATCTCCATGCCCTCCCGCTACAGCTCGGAAGGGTCGGTCTCCGATGCCCAGAAGCTGGCCGACAATCTTGGCATCGAGCTGCTCACGGCCGAGATCGAGCCGATGCACACGGCCTTTTCCGACGTGATAGGTAAGGTGCTCGGGGCTCCGCCGCGAGGTCTGACCGACGAAAACCTGCAGAGCAGGATTCGCGCGGTGCTGATTATGGCCTATTCGAACGCGACGGGCGCACTGGTTATAACGACCGGCAACAAGTCGGAGACGGCCACCGGATATTCGACGCTCTACGGCGACTCCGCCGGGGGCTTCGCTTTGATCAAGGACATCCCGAAGCTGCTCGTTTATCGCCTCTGCGAGCGCATCAACGCTACAGCGGGAAGGGAGCTCGTGCCTTCCGAGGTGCTGCTCAAACCACCGTCGGCGGAGCTGCGCCCGGACCAGCGAGACGTGGACTCGCTGCCGCCGTACGAGGAGCTCGATCCGATCCTGATGGCTCTGGTGGAGCGGGACATGACACCCATGGAGCTGGTGCGCGCCGGGTTCGACTCGAAGCTGGTGACCAGGGTCGCCGGCCTGATCGATCGAAGCGAGTACAAGCGACGCCAGGCCGCTCCGGGCGTCAGGATAACTCCCAAGTCTTTCGGCAAGGACAGGCGCATGCCTATCACCAACGGCTTCGACCCGGAGGAGGTCGGCTTTCTTGAAGAGCCGTGATCCCCGCGGAGGCCGCTGATGGGGGATGCGCCCGCAACCTTCATCTCGCTGGCCGAAACCGCGCGCATCACCGATCAGCTGAGGCGTCTCTTTCTCTCGGCGCTGGACGTGGCGAGCGGCCTCGGGAAGCTGGACCACTCCTCGCCGGAGGCGGTGGAGGCCAGGGTCGCGCTGGCCGTTTGCGCGCGCTCGCTGGCCGAGTTCGCATTTGCCGCCGAGGAACTCCTTCCCGTCACCGTGCCCCCGCTTGAATTCGATGCCGCTCAGGTGGCATCGCTCTCACCGGGGCTATCCATTTCCGCACGGGCCGCATTCCTGCTCGATCACGTCCTTGCCCCCTTGGAGGAGATCAGATCGATGGTGCTGGCCAGAGGCCGGCCTTATCGCGATGGGAATCTTTCCTCATTCCTGCGGGACGCTTCGGGCGTGGTCGCGGAGTGTAGGGCGCGCATCGAGCCCCTCACTATGATTTGACATGGGGGAGTCCTTGGCGGACGGGCAGTAGGGAATTGGCGCGGCACTGCCTAAGGTTGTCATAGTTGCCACCCGTTGGAGCGCGGCTTGGCGCCAAGCAAGAACGGTCGGCGGGAATGCGCCGATGGTCGGCAGCCGATTGCCGATTCATTGAATCGTCCGGGTAATGAGGATGAGCCGAATGCGGCCGACCCTGATGGCCGCAGGTGTCAAGAGAGGTTTTGCCCGTGGCCAAGGACCGGATTGACAAGGACGAAGAGGACTTGGTCAGGATGTACCTGTCCGATATCGGCCAATATCCACTCCTTACCAAAGACGACGAAGTGAAGCTCGCCAAAGATATCGAGCGCGGTGCCCGGGCGCAGAAGGAGCTCTCCTCCAAGACCAAGGAGATATCGCCCCAGCGGCGCCAAGAGCTGCTGCGTGACGTACGCCAAGGCAAGACCGCGCAGCGTTATTTCGTCCAGTCCAACCTGCGGCTCGTGGTCTCGATCGCCAAGAAGTACCAGGCCTCCGGGCTGCCTCTTCTGGACCTGATCCAAGAGGGCAACCTCGGTCTCATGCACGCGGTCGAGAAGTTCGACTGGCGCAAGGGCTTCAAGTTCTCGACTTACGCAACCTGGTGGATTCGTCAGGCCATTACGCGAGGGATAGCCAACACAGGGCGCACTATCCGACTTCCGGTGCACGCGGGTGACACCCTTTCCCGGGTCCAGAAGGCCCAGGCGCGCCTCGAGATCACCCTTGGCCGCCCGCCGTCCTTGGCCCAGCTCGCCCAAGAGGTCGAGATCGAGGAGTCCAAGCTTCTGGAGGCCCTCAAGTTCCGCTCCGAGCCGCTTTCCCTCTCCGAGCCGCTTCGCGAGGATGGAGATGCGGAACTCGGTGACGTGGTCGAGGACCGAGCAGCGGAGTCGCCCTTCGAGATGGCGGCCACCTCGCTACTCCCGGTGGAGATCGCGCGCCTGCTCGCCCCGCTCGACGACCGCGAGCGCGAAATCCTCAAGCTTCGCTTCGGCCTGGACCGTGGTGAGCCCCGCACCCTCGAAGAGGTTGGCGAGCACTTCAACCTTACGCGCGAGCGCATCCGCCAGATCGAGGCGCGCGCCATGTCAAAGCTGCGCCATCCTTCTTCGGACACAGGCGCCCGCGACTTGCTGGCACTCTAGGCCGCTAACCCAGGGGCGCCAGTATCGCCAGCTGACGGGATTGCGCCACCAGCCTCCCGTCGGCGGTGAACACCTCGCCGTCCTCCTCGATGAAGCCGCCACTTGCCATTCGGGTTCGGAAACGGACCAGGCAGTAGGCGTCGTCGGCGATGGGGAGCGGGTCGTCGGTGGCCCTGAAGTGCACGCTCAGATCGACCGTGGGCGTCGCATACTTCCCCGGCAGCTTGGAGTAGACCGCCGGCAGCCAGCCGTCCGTGTAAACCACCAGCGCGAAAGAGTCCGTGGGCCTGTCCTCCACTAGCCTGATCCATCCTCCTGTCTCCGCCGTCGGGCTCTCCGAGAAGGGCGGGTAGCCGGTGGCGAACCTGGTCTTGAACTGGTTCCGCATTTCGACCAGATGGTCCACCTCCGCGCCCAGTGGCGGGCACTCTTCGGGCGGCGCCACTTTGGGGGCCTCCACATCCTGGAAGTCCGGCCCCGGTTGCGGGGTGATGAAGGCGGCCATGGCTTTGGCCACCAGCCTGTCGTCCTGGATCATCTGTCCGCTGATAAAGGTGGCCGATCGGCCGGTCTTTTCCACGGTGGTGATGACCCGGAACGGCCGTGTCGATGGAGGAGCCAGGTAGTGGACCGTCAGGGAGCGGACGCGTCTGATGGGGTCCGCGACGCGCTCGGTGAGCGCTCGCAGGATGCACGCGGCTATGTAGCCGCCGTTGGGGCCGCGGCCGGTGGACCAGCCAGGGACGATGATGCCGGTGAAGACGTCATCTCCGGCGCGGGAAACCGCGGTCTCCTGGTCGAATCGGGTGGAAAAAGGGGGATTGGCCATTGCGCTTTCCTTTGGAGTTTCATGTCGCGTTCCGCATTCAAGCTATCCGAGCCGGTTGCCTCCGCGCACCTGTTGACAGGATTGGCCCGTTCCGGACAAGGCACGTGAGCTGGGATAACGCGAACAACATCATCACAATGCGCCAAAGGCGAAGGCATCCCCTAGGCTCTTAGCTGCCTGGGCGCACCGGTCATTCGGCTGCCTACCGGGCAGCCTTTCTCTCAGTACAGTGAGGTTGCAATGAAGAAGGTCTTCTTTCTCTTGGTTCTGGTGGCGCTCGGCGCTTTGGCTGCCAAAAAGCTAAAGGCGTCTGCCTGATCCCGGAACCAGCCGTTCCAAAGGGCGCTTCTCGGCGGACTTGTCCGCGGGGGAGCGCCTTCGGCGTTTAACGCGCTTCTGCCACGGCTAATCCTGGATTGGCAGCATCAGGGCGGCGCGCAGCTGCTCTGAGAGGCGGCGCACTTTGATGAGCAGGTAGAGGCTGGCCGCAGAGATGGAGACGATTCCCGCGCTGAGTACGATCAAGCCAATGGGAGCCGACGGCCGGATCTCCCCCTCGCGCACGCGAACCGGTTTGGAGAAGACCTCCACCGGCCAATTGCGCTCCTTGGCGATCTTTGCCAGGACACGGTCCGGGTTCACCACGACCGGATGGCCAACCGCTTCCAGCATCGGCAGGTCCGTGTAGGAGTCGGAGTAGGCGTAGGCATCTTCGAGCGAGAAGCCGTAGCGCTCGGCCACCGAGGCCATCGCCTCCGCCTTGTACGGGCCGTAGGCGTAGAACTCCATCTCTCCCGTGTAGCGGCCGCTGGCGTCCACCTTCGAGACCGTGGCGATCACCCCGTCGACGCCGAGGCGCTCGCCGAGCGGCGCGACTATCTCCTCCGGCGAGGCAGAGACGATATAGACGAGATCACCCTTGGCCTTGTGCTCGGCGATGCGGTCCAGCGCCTCCTTGAAGATGAGCGGCTCGACGATCTCGGTCATCGTCTCGGTGACGATGGCGGAGACCAGCGAACGCTCCCATCCCTTGGTCAGGGATAGGACCGTTTCGCGCAGCTTGTTCAGCTGTTTTTCGTTCGCACCCGTGTACTTGAAGATAAGTTGCGCGTAGGCGGAGCGCAGGATGCTGCGTTTCGACAGCAGCCCCTCTTTGTAGAAGGTGCGTCCGAAGGCAAGCATCGATGCTTTCGCGATGACCGTCTTGTCGAGGTCGAAGAAGGCGGCGTTCACGCTTCCATCCTAGTTAGGGGCGCCGAGGGAAGGCTTGGCCGAGGCTCGCCACCAGCGCCCTGGCGAGTTCCACGGCGCCGGCCTTGGAGAGAGGCTCGTTGTTGTTGCCGCACTTGGGGCTGACGATGCAGGAGGGGCAGCCTCGCTCGCAGGGACACCTCTCCAGCACCGACAAGGTGGCGCGGGCAAGGTCGGGGAGGCGGCTGTAGGCGAGGTCGGCTATCCCGCTCCCACCTTGAGCCCCGTCGTAGATCGCCACCAGGCCCCGCGGCTCGTTGACGGCGATACCCATGCCCGGCATCATCTCCTCCACCGCCGGGCTGGATACTCCGCCCACGTCCCAGCGGTCGCAGATCGCCACCAGCCCGAGTACTCCTATGGCGGTGTGCTCCAGGGCATGCAGCGCGCCCGGCAGCCTGCCGGTGTCCATGGTGGCCTCCAGCTCGCCACCGAAGACCATGAAGAGCGCGTCGGTATCGAGTCTGCGCGGGGGAAGTCGCGACTCGACGACGCCGCGAAGCACTCCGTCGTCGCCCACGACCTCATGACCCACGTGAATCTCGAGCACGGCCAGCCTCGAGGTTCCGGCCTGGACTCCGCCGCTCGGCGCGCCCAGGCTCCTGGCGTCGTAGAACCGGTAGTGCGATTCGGTGATCACCTTGGTGTGCACCGGTTCCTCCAGCTGCTCCACCATGACGGTCCCGGTGTGCTCGTCGATGGCGGTCACCAGGTATCGGTCACCGCGATGGCGGTAGACGGCGCCGAGGTAAGCGCTGGTGGCAATCCGCTCTTCGTCCATCTCCTCGAGCACCTCACCGCCGGCGGTGACGAGTAGATACCGGCGGTGCTGCTTGCCTCGCAGGCTGCGATTGCGCTGGGGCTGAGTGGCGCCGGTGAAGACGTAGCCGCCGGTGGTGGCCGCCACCAGCCGCTTCTCCTCCAGGTCGGCGAAGGCGTCTCCGAGGCGCGCCGCTAACGCGGCGTCGCCCTCGGCCCAGATGCGAGGGTCGACTGCGGTTTCCGAGGCGGCACAGGTGAGCTGGTAAAGGAGTACCTCTCGATTCCAGGGGTTGATCGCGGCCTGCTCGTTCGGGCGCGTGTCCAATTCCTGAGCGTGCGCCGTCATCCAGGAGTCGAGCAGGTCGCTCTCGGCAATGAAGATGCCCAGGCCGCGCGCGCCGCGCAGTCGCGCGAGGTCACGCCGGAATCTGCTCAGCACGCCCGGGAAGCCCACCTCCACCAGCACGTCGAAGTTGCCCACGCCTTCGGGGAGCGCCGAGGTGGACACCACCACCTCGGCATCTTGGTGCTCTATCAGCTCTTCGAGCTCGGTCCGGGTCTCCTCGAGGTACCCGCCGCGATAGGTGATTACGCGCCCGGCCAGTTCCTCGGGCGCACGTTCGAGCGTGTAGCCGGCGATCAGCTCGGCCTGCAGCCTCGACTGTGTGAGGACCAGAACCCTCTCCCCGAGTCCCGCCGCGGCTGCCGCCACTGCCGAGGCGATCGTAGACGGCGCCTTGGACTCCGGCATTCTCGCCGGATCGATCATCGCCACCGTCACGCCGGTGGGCTCAGGCCTGGTCAGACGTACTCGGCGAGCCGGCCTGCGCAAGAGCGCCTCGAAGAAGCGCTCCGGCTCGCCGAGCTCGCTGGCGGTGGCGGCGAGCGCCGGCGAGCGGCCGTAGTCGGCCTGCAGCGCGTGCTCGAGCCGGGCGAGGATGTGGTGCAGGTGCGAGCCGAGCAGGCCCCGCATCGAGGTCAAGTCCCACACCCAGACTTCGGCCAGGGATTCCAGCAGGGCCCCGAAACGGTAGCGGTCGGGCAACACCTCTCGGTGAAGGGTCTCGGGCGTGGCGATTACCAGGTCCG
Organism: Actinomycetes bacterium; assembly: GCA_021823385.1. The sequence continues at coordinate 1,850 of JAKAOC010000046.1, read as the reverse complement.
ACCGGGCACTCATCACCGGCCCCGCCTTGCGAGACCGTAGCCTGGCAAGCTCGGCCACCGCGAGGCCGGGATGCACCATGGCAACGGTTGTAGCGAGGCTGCGGCTGGCCGGAAGCCCGGAAGTGACGACCATGAGGCGCATGCCGCCAGAGCGAAGCTCCAGCGCCCGCTCAACCAGCGCCTCGGCCTGGCCGGAGTTTGGTGGCCCGTACAAGAGCGCGGAGCCCGCCTGCTCCGGCGAGGTGTCCGGGTCCCAGTTAGGAGAGGCGCCGCCTATCTGCATACGCGCGATCTCCGGCTCGCCTCCCGCCTCCAGGGCGAGTGCCTCCAGCAGGGCCGCGAAGCGCTCGTCGGCGCCGTCGGAAACGGCGCCGGCGGCCGGCTCGCGTCGGCCGCCCCTCTCATGCGCGCTCTTCGAGCCCATCCCGGCTGACTCTAGCAAGCCCGGCAGCCCGGCGCGCTTGTCCAGTTCGCGGTGGAAGTCTCAAGGATTTTTAGGTGCGTTATGTGGAATATTGGAAATTGTTATTGGACGTGTTCATCAAATAAAGAGAACATATAAAAACGCATTCTCATATGGGGGGTTTATATGAGCCAGCAGCAGGCGCGTCCTGGCACGCCGTCGGCGACCCGCCCTGACGGGGGGCATCCCGTCGCGCTTCGGCGCCGCGAAGGCGAACGCTGGGTGAAGGTCCTGGACCAGAGCCGCTGCATAGGTTGCCACGCCTGCACCACGGCGTGCAAGAGCGAGAACGAGGTGCCGCTAGGGGTCACTCGCACCTACGTCAAGTCCGTGGACGTGGGGATTTTCCCAAACGTTCGCCGCGCCTTTCAGGTCACGAGGTGCAACCAGTGCGAGAACCCCCCCTGCGTCGCCGCGTGCCCAACCGGGGCGATGTACCAGCGCCCGGACGGGATCGTGGACTTCGACAAGAAGATTTGCGTGGGCTGCAAGGCGTGCATGGCGGCCTGTCCTTACGACGCTATATTCATCAATCCCGAGGATCACTCGGCCGAGAAATGCAACTTCTGTGCCCATCGTCTTGATGTCGGGCTCGAGCCGGCCTGCGTGGTCGTCTGCCCGACCGAGGCGATCTTCATCGGCGACCTCAACGACCCCACCTCCAAGGTCTCCCGCGTCATCAACCGCGAGGCCGTCTCGGTGCGCAAGCCGGACAAGGCCACCGCGCCCGGGGTTTTCTACAAGGGTGCGCACAAGGCGACACTCGACCCGTTGGCGGCCAGGAGGCCTGCCGGGTCGACGTTCATGTGGTCCGAGAAGATAGAGAACCACAAGATCACCAACTCCGGCGCCCCGGAAGGTGCGCACGTCAACTCCTCGGCCACTGCGCAGGTCTCCTACGACATGGCGCACTCGGTCCCTTGGGGCTGGAAGGTGAGCCTCTACACGTGGACAAAGGGCATTGCCGCCGGCGTTTATCCGGTGGTGCTGGTGATGGCGCTGCTCGCGGGCCAGCCTCTATCCGGAACCCTGGTCCGTTACGTCGCCCCGGCCATTTCGCTGCTGGCGCTGGTCATCACGGGCATACTGCTGGTGGCGGACCTCAAGCATCCGGAGCGCTTCATCCTGATCCTGATACGCCCTCAGCCAAAGAGCTGGCTCGTCAAGGGCGGCTTCGTGCTCACCGGCTATGGCGCCGCACTCGCGCTGGCCCTTCTCTTCGGGTACCTGGGCAACGAAAGCGCGGTGAGAATGGTGGGGATCGCCTCGGTCCTGCTCGGAGCGGCAACCGCCGGCTACACGGCCTTCCTCTTCTCCGAATCCAGAGGACGTGACCTCTGGCAGAGCCCGCTCCTGCTTCCCCAGCTGCTCGTCCAGGCGGCGATGC
>JAKAOC010000045.1 GCA_021823385.1 Actinomycetes bacterium | reverse complement strand
TCCAAGAGGCAGCCGCTGAGCGCTTTGACGATGTTGAGCTGCAGTGCCTGACCTTTGTGGCCCGGGTCTCCTCCGACGCGCGCGAGTGGGTGGCCGGAATGGCTCCTGCCTTCGGCCTTTCGGCCGAGGATGCGCTTCAAGTCCCGATCGTCCTGGCGGGGGCGGCCCCGGAGGTGGCGGAGACGATCGAGGCGCGGCGCGAGCGCTTCGGTTTTTCCTACTGGGTGGTTCACCAGGCCGAGCTCGAGGAGTTCGCGCCGGTCGTCTCGAGGCTGGCAGGACGTTGAGCGCCCGGGATGTCGTATCGGCCCCCAAGCGGATTGGAATATTCGGGGGAACCTTCGACCCTGTGCACGTCGGCCACTTGGTCGCCGTGGTCAATGCCATGCACGGAGCCTCCTTGGACCAAGTGCTGATGGTGGTGGCGAATGTTCCCTGGCAGAAGGAGCGCACGCGCGCGATCTCGCCGGCTTGGGTGCGGTTCGCCTTGCTCAAGGCGTCGATCGACGGCGTTCAAGGGCTCGAGGCTTCGGACATAGAGATCCGCAGGGGAGGCAAGAGCTACACCATCGACACCGTGCGCGAGACGAGCGAGCGCTATCCCGAGGCAGAGATCTTTCTGATCGTGGGAGGAGATGCGGCACGGGGCCTCGCCTCGTGGGAGCGCTCCGAGCGCCTCTCGGAGATGGTGACCTTGATTGTGGTGAACCGGCCAGGGACCAGCGTGGAGTCGGAGGAGCTTGCCGGGTGGAGGACGCTCTTTGTAGAGGTGCCGGCGATCGACATCTCCTCGACCGACATCAGGGCCCGAGTGCGGGAAAACCGTCCGCTCGACTTCCTGTTGACAAGAGAGAGCATCGACTTCATTCACAGATCCGGCCTCTACTTGGACGGCACCCAGATCACCAAGCCGGAGTGATAATGCGGCAGCGGCCCCTGGTAGAGTTGGATCAGGCTCTACGACTTGCGGAGGTTGTTTGAAAAGCGAAATCCCTACCGGCACCCCGGCGACCGAAACCCTTGTCAGGGTAGCGGTGGATGCAATTCTCGACAAGAAGGGCGAGGAAGTGGCGGTGCTGGACCTGACGGAGGTCACTCCACTCACCGATTTCTTCATCATCTGCGCCGGGAACAACTCCAGGCAGGTCAAGACGATAGCCGAGGAGGTGGAAGCCAAGGTCAACGAGGCTTTCGGCGTGTCACCTCGCTCTGTCGAGGGCCTGGGAGATTTGAGCTGGGTGCTTATCGACTATGTCGACTTCGTGGTGCACATCTTCCTGCCCGAGACCCGCAGCTACTACTCGCTCGAGCGCCTGTGGGGCGATGCCGTGAGGCTGGAGCTTCCAGCGCCGGTCTGAAAGGCAGGCTGGGCGTCACGCAAAGGTTGGGCCCGAGGCCTTCTTTCGCTTGAGCTCGAAGAAGCACCCCAGCTTGGCAAGGCCGGCGAAATGATCGAACAGCTCGACAGCTTCCTCGTCGCTCGGGATCCGGCAAAGGATCGGGCCGAAAAAGCCCTGCACCGATCCTGCTGACTCGATGGCAACGATCGGAACGCCGACGTCTTCGCCCGCCAACTCCAACGCGCGCTCCATCGACTTCTCGATCGCGACGTCCCAGCTTTCGTCCGCAGCGGCATCGGCGAAATCGGCGACTCCCAGGTCTTCGAGCACAGGCAGATAGTCGAACGAGTGACCGAGACCTTGTTGATGGTACGCATCGCCCACCCTCGCGTAGAGTTCGGCGGTCACATGGTTCGCCTGGTCGGGATCCAGCGAGTCGCTGACCGCGGCGACGATCCTCAGAACCCCGAGGCCGTACGCCACGCCGGCGCGATACGTCTCGGGTATGCCGAGCGGCCGGTTCTTGATTAGGAGAGAAAACGGCTGATAACGTACGTCGAGCCCCTTGGCCGCGCTAACTTTTCGGATCCAGCGCGAGGCCAGATAGGTCCATGGACATGCGGGGTCGAAGTAGAAATCGACCTTTTCGGTCGTAACGGCGGTCATCGTGGCTCCCTCTATTTTCTCCCCAGAGCCTATCCCAAGCTGCCTTGCGAACGAAAACACCCGGGCCAGCGGCCCGGGCGTTTTCGGGGTTGGGGGAAATTTTCGACAGGACCGAACCGACTGAAGGGGTGTACAGCCGGCTCGCGCCCTGTCGTTGGGTGGGGGCTTTTTGGCCCACCCGCCTATTTTTTCGGCGGGTGGTAACCGAGTACTCCCAGGGCCTCCTCGTATTCCTCACGGGTTATGTCGCCCTGTGCGTAGCGCCGATCCAGGATCGACTTCGCCTCAGGTGCCGGCGTTGCCGCCGCGCGCGACCCGTGATCCCGGGATAGCCCAAAGATCAGGTAGGCGAGAATCCCAACGATGATCAAGAAGAAGAGCAACCCGAAGATCATGCCGAACGGGAAGACTTCGTATCCTCTGCCGTACCACATCTCCGCTCCTTTCGGGGGCGCCGGCCGAATCTCCGGTCGACCCGCTCCTTTACCGCTTGCTTTCTTGTCACCACTCTGCTCGCCGAAGTTGTGAATCGCTTGTGAGACGGATAAGTGCCCCCTAGGTCTCGGGGGAACGTTGCGGATTGGGGCTCGGCGGAGCACGAGGGAAGAACATGGTCGAGAAGAGAAGCGGTCCGGATCTCTGGGACCCGGACCGCTTCTCTTAAGGGGGGATTTATCGGTAGGCGCTCAGAGGCCTACTTGGACTTCGCATTACTCGACTCCCTGCGAGGATCCGAGTACGCGCGCGGCGGTCTCCGTGGGTTCGACTTGCTCGCCGTGAATCGCCAGGTCTCCGATTTCGAGTATCTCGTCCGGGAAGCGCAATGGTGTAATCAGCTTGACGATCTTCAGCAAGACGAAGGTGCCCAGGCCGCTATAAGCGATGACCCAGAGGCCGGCCATCAGCTGCAGTACCACCTGCCAGGGGTGGCCGTAGAGCAGGCCCTTCACGCTTACGTTCTGCGCTTTGCCGAGGCCTAGGTAGACGATCATCTTGGGATCGGCGAAGAAGCCTGTCATGATGCCTCCCAGGAGGCCGGCGACCCCGTGAGTGTGGACCACCCCCAGCGCGTCGTCCACCTTGGCGAAGATCCACTTGGTGGAGAGCTTGTTGAAGGAGAACCACACGACGAACGAGCCGATGACGCCGATGGCCAGGGCACCCCAGCCATTGACATAGCCGGCTGCCGGGGTGATGCCGACAAGTCCGACGATCATGCCGTTAATGGCACCGAGAAAGGTGGGGCGGCGGTGCTTGGAGGACATGTCCATGAAGACCCAGGTGAGAAGCGCAGCGGCAGTGGCGAGGTTGGTGTTGAGAACCGCGGCGGCGGCGTCTGCTCCCGCGAAATACGGATCACCACCGTTGAAGCCGTTCCATCCAAGCCAGAGAATGCCAGCTCCAACCGCTACCAGGAGTAGATTCGTGGGAGATGCCTGCTCACGGTCGCGCTTAAGTCTTGGGCCGATGACTGCCGCGGCCACGAAACCCGACACGCCTGCGGCTAGGTGGATGACGTAACCACCCGAGTAGTCCACGACGCCCTTGGCCGCGAAGAATCCGCCTCCCCAAATAAGGAATGCGTTCACCGAATAGATGAACGTGGTCCAAAGGGGTACGAAGATCGCCCAGGCCTTGAAACTCATTCGTCCCAGGACACTGCCCAGGAAAAGCAGTGGGGTGATGGCGGCGAAGACGAACTGGAAATACACCAGTGTGGCATTCGGGAATCGGAACTTCGGCATGAAGCCAGCTCCGCTCACCAAGGGAATATTCGCCTGCAACTGTTCGCCGAGGTGGTCGATCACCGGCCCTGGATGGCCGATGAACTGCTGAAGGAAGCCCGGGCCCAGATTGATCGGCGAGCCGAAGGACATCTTGAATGCCCAAAGGACCCAAACGATGAGTACCGATGCGAAGGCGGTGAATGCCATGGTCATCGTATTGACGACCCATTTCTTGTGGACGATGCCGCCATAGAGAACCGCGATTCCCGGGATGCTCATCAGTCCTACGAGTGTCGCGGCGACAAGCTGCCAGGTGTTATTACCTGGACTGAGCCACGACGCGTATGGGCTTAGCATGAAGTGCTACCTCCTGGTATTTGCAACTTGGTGACTCAAGTTACGGTTCCTGTGTTTCGGGCAAGTGTCGATTCTGTTAAGGCGATGTAAATCGTCTGGGGGGGCGCTTGGAGACCGGAGGGTGTCGCATAGTAGGTTTTGGGGCGAGGGCGAGGGACGGGCATGCCGATCTTGGCATGCGGCGGGCGCGGTCGGCTTAATTGGTAAGCCCTCAGGAAAGGGTTCACTATTGGACCGGCGTTGACACTCCCGGTTGGGTCGGTGCGATGACCGCTTAGCGGGAGAACCTTCCCCTCTGGCGGGGCACCGCTCCGAAGCGGGCGCAGCTACGCTCGACCACTTGGGAGAGATGTCGTGCGCTGCGGTTTCTGGTGCCCGCAAGAGGCGGTAACACGAAAGTAACAAGGCGGAATTGCTTTGGAAACATGTCGCCCTTAAGGTGGCGTCGTCGTAGTGGTGCGACCGTCATCGAGATGGGAGCGCGGTCCATTAGCAGACGGCGATCGCTTCAAGGGCGAACGCGTGGCGGCCTGAGGCTCCGCGTGTCCCCTGAGCGAAGTGTCGGCGGGCAATCAAGGGAGCCAGGAAAGAAGTGAAGCTGATCGTAGCAGTCATCAAGCCCTTCAAGCTGGAGGACGTTCGTAGCGCCCTCGCGAAGGCAAATGTGAAGGGGATGACCGTATCAGAGGTGCAAGGCTACGGGAGACAGGGTGGACACACCGAGGTCTACAGAGGGGCCGAATACCAAACGCAGTTCGTGCCCAAGCTCAAGATCGAGCTTGTGGTGGGCGATGACCAGGCGGCCGAGCTGGTAGAAGCGATTGTCGACGCTGCCAGGACCGACAAGATCGGCGACGGCAAGGTATGGGTGACGCCCGTTGAGGATCTTGTGCGTGTTCGCACCGGCGAGCGCGGCGCCGACGCCGTATAGCACGCACCGCTCTTGGTGTGGCTGTCGGGTGAACTCAGGTGCAGCCGACAGCCACCCGAAAATATTAATAGTTACGTAACATTGAATTAGCGCGCAGTAAACGTTTCGCCCCTTAGCTTGCAGCTCCGGGGACCGTTTCGGGTACCCCAAGCTGCCCAAAGCTGGGGGAAGGCAATGCACTATAGCGCGGGAGACACCGCATGGGTGTTGGTGAGCGCGGCCCTGGTTCTGTTCATGACGCCCGGTCTCGCGTTCTTCTATGGCGGCATGGTCCGGTCCAAGAACGTTCTGGGCATGTTGATGCAAAACTTTGCGACCATGGCGGTGGTCAGCCTGATCTGGGTCTTTGGGGCCTATTCGCTGGCGTTTGGCCCTGATTGGGGAGGAGTGGGCCTTGTGGGAACGCTCCACTTCTTCGGACTTGCGCACGCGAGCCAGCCAGTTCCAGGCTATTCGGGCGCCATTGCGCAGAAGATTCCGCCGCTTGCCTTTGTGGTGTTTCAGATGACATTTGCCATAATTACGCCGGCGTTGATAACCGGCTCTACTGCCGACCGGGTCCGGTTCGGCCCGTTTCTGCTCTTCGTTGCGCTCTGGTCGGTGCTGGTTTATGCTCCGGTCGCTCACTGGGCGTTTGACCCCCATGGCTGGATATATCGTATGGGTGCCGAGGATTTCGCCGGTGGGACAGTTGTGGAGATCAACGCCGGTGCCGCGGGTCTCGCGATCGCCGCAGTCGTAGGCAGGCGCCGGGGCTGGCCGCGCGCGCCAATGCCTCCGCATAATTTGCCGCTTACGCTGTTGGGAGCAGGCATCCTTTGGTTCGGATGGTTCGGCTTCAACGCCGGTTCCGCGCTCGGCGCGAACACCTTGGCGGCTCATGCTTTCATCAATACCAACACGGCTGGGGCTGCGGGCCTGCTCGGGTGGATCGCGTTGGAGAAGCTTCGCGGCGGCAAGTCGACCACTCTTGGGGCGGCATCAGGCGCGGTGGCCGGGCTAGTTGCTATTACCCCGGCTTGTGGCTTTGTAGATGCGGCGGGAGCTGGAGCGATAGGACTCCTGGCGGGGGCGGTGTGCTCGTTAGCCGTATCGGCGAAATTCAGAGTCAGGCTAGATGACTCGCTCGACGTGGGTGGCGTGCACCTGGTGGGCGGCGTCGTCGGGATGCTCTTGATCGGCTTGCTGGGGACCGCAGCTACTAACGGGGTCAACGGGATCCTGTACGGCGGTGGGCCTGGCCTTCTCGGCCGGCAGTTGGTTGCCGTGCTGGCCGCTGGTATTTACTCCTTTGTGGCCACCTGGCTGATCGCCACGCTTGTCGACAAACTTGCCGGCCTGCGTATGACCTCGGAAGCGGAACTCGAGGGAATGGACACGGCATTGCACGCCGAGTCCGCCTACGACTTTGGCGGCTCCTTGCTGCGCGCAGTGGGCGGAGGAAAGGCGGATTTCGGTGCTTAGCTTGCTTTCCGACTGGCGCCGGTTGCCTGGGGGGTGAGATACGAAGACAAAGATCGGGCCGGTGACCATAGGGCCGGCCACAATCCGGCCGCTTCTCTTAGTTCTTGGAATCTAGGCCCGGAAAGGATGGGGACCGTCGTGGCTCGCGGTCCTCGCCGACGGAATCAGTGCGCCGAGTTCGGCTGGCGTGCTGATTGTTGGACCGGCTTTATTAACCGTTCGGCACCGTTCATGGAGGTTCGGAAGCGACCAGGCCGATCTGATCGTAGAACCGGCCGCGGTAGGGGACGATAGGCGGCCGGGTATGCCCACTGGAAGTGCGTGATTCCGTTTCTGGCATGGGATTGCCGTTGGGGTGCCAAAAAGAGTACAAGTTTAGGCCGCCAAGGGGGCCGTAATAGGGAGGTGGGATGCTCAAGGAGCCCGATGCGCGCGTGGAGCGTTTCCTCGCCAAGCGCGAAGCGGCGCTGGCGTTGGACTGGTGGTGCGCCGAGCCGATGTCGGAGATGGCCGACGCCTGTGACGAGTTCCTGGCCGAGTTGGCCCGCAATCAGGACAAGATAGCACTGGTGGCGATTGGCGGGTACGGGCGTCGCGAGATGGGTCCCTACTCCGACCTGGACGTACTCCTGCTGCACGAACCGCGCGTAGATGTCGATCGTCTAACTGAGACGATCTGGTATCCGGTTTGGGACGCCGGAGTGGCGCTGGACTACTCCGTGAGGACGCTTTCCCAAGCGATGCAAATGGCTGCATCTGATCCCCGAGTGTTGATAGGCATGCTGGACGCGCGGCTTGCCTTCGGCTCCAAGGAATTGCATGGTGAGCTTCGTGTGCGCGCGGAGTCGAGCTTCAGATCGCGGCTTGAGCACTACCGGGGCATCTTTAGGAGCCAATCCGAGCAGCGCCGCTTCGAGTCGGGCGAACTAGCGTTCTTGCTCGAGCCAGACCTAAAGGAGGCTCACGGGGGCCTTAGGGACATGGTCAACCTAACGCACCTGCTGCGGGTGGAGCCCCAGCGTGGCTTGGGCTTGGAGGTGCTGGCCAGCCACAGGGAGTTTCTTTTGCGGGTGCGCAACCTTGTCCAGTCCCGGGCGGGCAGGGCTCAAAATCGCCTGCTTCTCCAGGATCAGGATTGGGTGGCGGAGCGGGCCGGTAGCGCTGATGCCGACGATTTGATGGCTCATCTTTCAGAGATCGGCCGCTTCGTCTCGCGAGCGCTGGAGGAGACACTCGCGCCCGTCCCGCGCGCACGGTCGAGAATCCATGCCGTCGAGCGATCGGATTGGCCTCGAGGCTCCCTCCATTTAAGGGCTGGCCAACTCTATCTGGAAGATTCCGCCCTAGCTGATCTAGATGCCCAAGCCGTGGTATCCCTCGCGGCCCTTGCTTTATCGATTGGGGCGCGGCTCTCTTCGGGCACGCTGGAAATGCTGGCCGATGCGCTGGCGCCCCTGGAAGGAAGCTGGGCCAAAGGTACCCTCTCTTCTCTGGTATCACTCCTCTCGTATGGGCGCGATTCAATCGAAATGATGGAGCGACTTGACCACTATGGCCTGCTGGACAAGGTGATTCCCGAATGGAAGCTGGTGCGCTACCGGCCCCAGCGGAATGCCTATCACACCTATACGGTGGACCGCCACCTAATAGAGGCGGCGGTCGGCGCGGCGGAACTTAGGCGAGAGGTGAAGCGGCCGGACCTATTGGTGGTCGGCGCCCTGCTCCACGATATCGGCAAAGGTGCCGACGGTGACCACTCGGTTTCCGGCTCTGAACTCGCCAGGGCGATAGTCGTGCGAATGGGCCTAGACGAACCGGATGTGGAGGTGGTCGTAAGGTTGGTGAGACATCATCTACTCCTTCCCGATACGGCCACCAGGAGGGATATCGCTGACCTCAAGACCATCCAGATGGTCGCGGAACGGGTCATCGACACGACGACGCTGGACCTTCTCCAAGTACTGACCGAGGCCGACAGCCGGGCAACGGGGCCTTCGGCCTGGTCGAGCTGGAAGGAGGACTTGATAGATCGCCTGTGCGTGCTCACCAGGTCCTACTTGGGGGGGGAGGAGGTTTCTTCTGAGCCGCGATTCCCGGAGGAGTTCGAGCGTGAACTGATGAGAGCCTTCGACGGGGATCTGGTTGTCGATGCAAGAGACGACCTTGTATGGGTGGTAGCTCCCGATCGGCTTGGGTTGTTCGCACGAGTGGCTGGCACGCTTTCCTTGCTCGGACTAAGCGTTGTCGAGGCCGATGTCTTTTCGCGCTCTGGCGTGGCCATCGAGCGCTTTCGAGTTCTTGCACCCCACGGAAGGGAAATCCCCTGGCATCGCTTCGAATCCGAGCTGGCCAAGAGCCTTGGAGACGGCGAGGAGCTTGAACGGAGGCTGGCGGATCGCGCCGCCTCCAGCGCGAGGAGGCGGAAGGTCGCCCCGTCGGCCGCCATTACTCCCAGGGTGACGATACACGACGACGCCTCGGAGCGGGCGACCGTTATAGAGGTGTGTGCGCCCGACTCCATCGGCCTCCTTCACAGGTTGACGAGCGTTTTTGCGCGCCACGGCCTGAATATCGTGCACGCCAAGGTCCTTACTCTCGGCGACGATGTGGTGGACACCTTCTATGCCACGGGCGCCAATGGCGCGCTTGTGTCGGAGCCCCACGCGCTAATGGGGGTAAAGACGGACCTGGAGCGCGCGCTCTCCGAGGCACCTGTGGTCGGCGGCTAGTAGCAAGGCGCGCGGATAGCTAGTCTTTTATCCGTCCGGAGGGGCCGAACCGGAGGTGGCCATGGGTTCTTGTCGCCTTGTCCTTGAAGTCGGCGACATAGTGCGCCAGCGTACCGACGTGATTGTCAACGCCGCCAATAGCTCACTGATGGGGGGTGGTGGCGTGGATGGCGCCATCCACAGGCATGGCGGTCCTACGATACTTGCCGAATGTATGGTGATCCGGCGTACGACCCACCCGGATGGCCTTCCCGCCGGAGAGGCGGTGGCAACTTCGGGAGGGAATCTTTCCTGCCGGTGGGTGATACATACGGTTGGCCCCGTCTACCGCGACCCCACCCAGTTCGACCTTCTTGCCTCGTGCTATTGGAGCTCGGTGGTTCTGGCGGGCGAGCTGGGCGCGGAGTCGATCTCGTTCCCACTCGTCGGAGCCGGAGTGTACGGCTGGCCAGCTGGATTGGCGAGCAGGGCGGCAATAGAGGGCACCGGTCGCGCGCTGGGCGCGGCCCCCAGCCTCGCCGAAGTGCATTTCGTCCTCTATCGGGACGAGCTGGCTGAAGTGTTCAGGGCCGAACTCGACCGGTCGCGCCTTTAGCCTGCCGCGGCATCGCCGATCATCTCGTAGGCCACCCGCGCTGCGAGCCTTGCGCCATGGCCGTCGATGTCGTACAAGGGGTTCAGTTCCGCGATGTCGGAGAGTATGAGCCGGCCCGATCCGCGAATAAAGCGCACGCACTCCAGCACCACCGCCGCGGGCACTCCCAAGGCCGCGGGCGCGGAGAC
>JAKAOC010000044.1 GCA_021823385.1 Actinomycetes bacterium | reverse complement strand
GACTCGAACTCCCAAGCCTTTCGGCACTAGAACCTAAATCTAGCGCGTCTACCAATTTCGCCACGCCCGCAGCCGCCGGCGCCGAATCAGTGCCGGGTACTCCAAGAATACCGGCTGCGGCATTGACCCGGGAACCCCTTAGAACGGCATTCGACGGTGCCCGAACTGGTTTCACGGTCCAGGGATAATTATCTTCGGGCAGCCATTAGCGTGTGGACATGGCCAATTTTGCACCCGGACTCGAAACGGTTAATCGCACCCTGGCGATGGCGGGGGACCCCACCAGACTGGAGTCGGGGTCGGACGTCTTCCAGCGCCTGCTCAAGGAGCGGATCATTTTTCTGGGAAGCGTGGTCGATCAGGCTATGGCCAACTCGATCTGTGCCCAGCTGCTTCTTCTCGAGGCGGAGGATCCCGAGCGCGACATCGCCCTTTACATCAATTCCCCTGGTGGCTCGGTGACCGATGGACTGGCGATCTACGACACCATGCAATACGTCTCTTGCGACGTGGCGACCATTTGCGTTGGCCTCGCGGCCTCGATGGGCCAGTTCCTCCTTTGCGCGGGAGCGCATGGCAAGCGCTATGCACTTCCACATGCGCGCATCATGATGCATCAGCCCTCTGCCCAGATGCAGGGCCAGGCCGCTGACATCGCCATCCAGGCGGAGCAGATCGGATATCTGAAGAAAATGCTGGCCGAGCGGATCGCCATGCATACAGGCCAAAGCGTCGAGACGGTCCAGCGCGACTCGGAGCGCGACCGCTGGTTCACCGCCGAGGAGGCCAAGGACTACGGCTTCATCGACCAGGTCATCACGCGTTCGTCGTCGGCAAAGTTTTCGACCAGGTAGCGCTTGGCGAGCAAGGGTCGCACCTGGCGCAGATTGGGAGTGGAGACAAAGAGTGCTGGATTGGCAGAGCGCTGAAGAAGAAGGCGGCGAGGCGCCGGCCAAACGGGAGAGCAGGGACAGCCTGCATGTCGTAGCCTCCCGTATTCCGGTCCGGGCCCGCATCGTGCGCATCTGGGTCTATCGGGCCCTTCTCCTCTCGCTGGTGCGCAAGGAACTCTCCGTCAAGTACAAGAACAGCGTCCTGGGTTTTGCCTGGTCGATGCTCAACCCGGCCCTTACCTTGGTCGTCTACTACATCGTCTTTCAGATCGTCTTCAAAAACGGCATTCCGCAATTCGCCATCTTCCTGCTTTGCGGTCTGGTCATCTGGAACTTCTTCTCTGCGTCTCTGACCGGCGCCACGTCCTCGGTGGTCGCGAACGCCGGAATTGTTAAGAAGGTCGCATTTCCACGTGAGGTCCTTCCACTTGCCTCGGTCGGCTCGTCGCTGGTCTTTCTTTTCCTCCAAACCATCGTGCTGGTCATAGCGCTGGCGATCGGGCGCGACGTGCCCGCCTTCACCTACCTCCCTTTGCTAATCCCGGCCCTGATCGACCTGGTACTTCTGGCCTCGGCCCTCGCCATTTTCCTTGCCGCGGTCAATGTCTACTATCGAGATACCCAGCACCTGCTGGAGATCTTGCTGATGGCCTGGTTTTGGGCCACACCTGTCGTCTACGCGTATGAGGTGCTCGCCGCGCCGCTCGGGAGGCACCACATCGGCTGGGCCTTCTTTGTCAACCCGGTGACCGCAATTGTCATCACCTTCCAACGCATCCTGTACGCCAAGGTGAGCCCGGTGGTGGCCGGCGGAGCGGTGATGAAGATACTTCCCTCCAACTCACCTGCCTGGTACCTGGGCCAACTGGCGATCGTCTTCGTGGTTTCGGCCGTACTCTTCGTGCTCGCTCTGATGGTCTTCGGGCGCATAGAAGGCAACTTTGCGGAGGAGCTCTGACTTGGCCAACGCGGTTGAGATTGAGGGTGTCTCCAAGGTCTTTCGCCTTTACCAGGAGAAGTACACCTCGCTGAAGGAGCGGGTGATCAAGGCTGGAAAGATACCTTTTCAGGAGTTCTACGCGCTTCGTGACGTGAACATCAACGTCGAAGAGGGCACCAGCATCGGTTTGCTGGGCCACAACGGCTCCGGCAAGTCGACGCTGCTCAAGTGCATCGCCGGCATCATCCAGCCCACGAGCGGCCAGATACGCGTCAAGGGCCGTGTTTCGGCCATGTTGGAGGTGGGAGCAGGCTTTCATCCGGAGCTCTCCGGCCGTGACAACATTTACCTCTCCGCCACGCTGCTGGGCGTGCCGGTCAAGGAGATAACGGCCCGCTTCGACGAGATCGTGGCCTTCTCCGAGCTGGGTGCGTTCATCGACAATCAGGTGAAGTATTACTCAACGGGCATGTACGCCAGGCTCGGCTTCGCGGTGGCGGTCAACGTCGATCCCGATATCCTGCTTGTCGACGAGGTTCTGGCTGTCGGCGACGAGAACTTCCAGCGGAAATGCATCGAGCGGATCCGCGTCTTCCAGAAGGAAGGGCGTACCATCGTATTCGTATCTCACTCGCCGGATCTCGTTCGCGCGACGTGCGAACAGGCTTACGTGCTCGACCATGGCATAGTGGTGGGGGCCGGCGATACCGGGTCGGCGATTGCAGCCCTGAGGGACAGCCTCCAGGCGAACAGCCAGGTTGGCGGCACCCGAATCGTGGACGGCTCGCCTGAGGATGAGAAGCCCGAGGCTGTGCACGCCGTCGCCTCCGTCGAAGTTACATCTGTTCGTGCCGTGACCGCCTCCGAAGAGAGCCGCGAGCACATCTTCCCGCATGATCCTCTGAAGCTGGAGATCGGCTATCGCGCCAACTCTCCCACCACGGGCGTTGGAGTGGCGGTGCAGATCTTCACTCCGGGCAAGGAGCTTCTCTTTGGAGCAAATACACGCGAAATGGGTATTCAGAGCTTTGATCTCGACTCCGACGGCGTGATCGAGATCAACTTCGACGACCTTGCGGTTCTCGACGGCATCTACGGCGTTTCGGTAACCCTTCTGGACAGCTCCGGGAATCCGCTCTCCTGGCTCGAGGACCGGGCCGCCTTCCAGGTTGTCAACACGTCGCGGGTGTCTGGAATAGTCGCGCTGCCCTTCTCCATAAACAGCTACTCCGTGCCGCGCCTATCCAACTGACCCCCGGCGTTGGAGCGTACTGCAGCGGCGCCATGCTATGGTAGTGCGGCCTCATTCGCTCGAGATAGGGGGACGCGTGCACGTAAGCACCACCTTCGAGGTCAGTGGCTTCCGCATCACCGACACCCTTGGCCCGGTGTTCGGCCTGACCGTTCGTTCGCGTAACGTCGGTTCCCAGATCGGCTCGCAGTTCAAGGCGATAGTCGGAGGGGAGTTGAGGGGGATGACCAAGAACCTCACGTTCTCCCGAAACGAAGCCATTGAGCGCCTCATCGAAGAGGCGCAGAAGATGGGGGCCGATGCGGTGGTGGGGATGCGCTTCGACAACTCCGATTTCGCCAACGTGACCGAAATTTGCGCCTATGGCACTGCGGTGAAGCTCTCGCCGGTCAGCTGAGGCCCCGGCGTGCCTCCGCAGTGATCACATGGCGGAGGAATCCCACGTACCGCTCGATGAGGTCTGGCCAGTGGTACCGGTTCATGGCGTAGCGCCAGCCCGCTTGGCCAAGGGCTGCGGCGGTGTCCGCTTCAGTGGCGAGGATCGAGAGCGCCGCTTCGAACGTCTCGAAACCGTCGAAGCTGAGACCTCCTCCTGAGCGCTGCACCTGCTCGGTGGTGGCAGCGCACAACGCGTTAACAAGCACCGGCTTTCGATGCGACCACGCCTCCAGCAGGACGATGGCGAAGGATTCGAAGGCCGAAGGCGAGATCAGGGCCGAGCACTCGGCCAGCAGCTCTTCCTTGGCCGCATCGCTCACCGGGCCCAACAGGTGCACATCGGGAGCCGGATTGGGAGAGATGGAAATTGGCCCCGCAAGGACCAGCTGCAAATCCGAGGGGTTGCGCTCCTTGTACTCCCTGAAAAGGTCGACGAGCAGCGTGGTCCCTTTCGGGGCGTCGACACGGCCCAGGCATAGGACGAAAGGGCGGTTCTTCATCCGGATCTCGGCTAGGAATCCCCCTGAGGGGCCGCTGTAGGGCTCGAAGCCCATGCCCAGGTTGATGCTGGGCTTATGAGCCACCTGGAAGCGAGATTCGACGATCTTGCGTTCAGCCGCAGTTTGGTAGGCGAAGCCCGAGACCCGCGCGAAGACCTGCTCGAAGATCGGAAGGTCGATGACGGGCTCATCGTGCGCTGCCGGATGCATGATCACCGGCACCCTGGCTGCCCGGGTTCCCTCAACCGTCGGATGGTAGAGGTAGGGGTAGAAGAGGACGGCATCGTGCCGGCTGGCCGCTATCGCCTGCAAGAGTCCGCCCGAGACCGGCCCCTGCATGCGTATCAGCTCCGCCGCCTCCTCGAGGCTCTGGGCGGCAGGTGCCGCGAGTGCCCTTTTGGTGGCCCCCGCGAAGCCGGGAAGTCGCCCGCTGTCCACGGCGAAGCGCCGGACGACTACGCCGTTGATATTCTCCGTGCCGACGGGGAAGTGGTTTGCCCAGGTATCGATGGAGAGCGCGGTGGTGGTCAGCACCTCAACCTTGGCCCGGCCCAAGCGCACGAGCGCTTCTGCCAACATTCGGGTGGCGTTTTCGGCTCCGCCTATGATCTCGACGCCGTAACGCGGGACGACGTAGGCGAGGCTGAGATCCGGTTCCTCATGGCTCATGCGAACTCTTCCGAAAGGCGGTCAAGAATCTCCCGTGACTGGATGACGATGGCGCTCTCGGCTTCGAAGTCAGGAGCGAGCGGTGATCCGGACAGCTCGATCATGCGGGCGACGGCGCGATCAAAGGCGGGGATGGTTGCTGTAGGCGCGACCCGCGAAAGCTGTTCGCGCCCGAGGCGCCGCAGGCGCGCGCGAAGTTCCGGGTCCGTGGCGATAAGCCTGGCCCACGCGGCCAGGACCGCCGGATCCCGCTCGGCGAGATGTACGCCGCCAATGCCCAGCGTCTGGGGAATCGCGCCCGCGTCGTAAGCCAGGACAGGCAGTCCGTGGAAGAGGGCCTCGACGATGGGCATGCAGAACCCCTCATGCTCCGAGGCGGAGATGAAGAGGTCACTCTTGCGGTAGAAGGCGGCCAGCTCGTCGCTGGCGACGCCCATTACGAAGTTGACACGGTCCGCCACCCCGAGCTCAAGGGCGAGGCCGTGAAGGGCCGCGACATAGCCGGGATAGCTCGGCCTCCCAACCAAGTGCAGCACGGCGCTGTCCCCGTACATCTCTCGGTGCGCGTGCAGGGCCATGATCAGGTGCTCTTGGGCCTTGTTGGGGACCAATCTGCCTACGAAGAGCCAGTTGGCCAGGCCCTTGGCCTGCAGATTCGCGAGCACTTCCTCGACCGCCTGGCTGGAGTGCCCGATGAAGTCCACCGGATCGAAGATGATGGGGAACTCGGCCACCTCGCTGTAGCCGGCCGCGTGCAGATCCTCGGCGTTGAACGACGATGGAGTCAGGGCGAGCAAGGTGCGCTCGGCGAGCATCGCGACCTCGCCCTGGGCTCGCTTCTGGATCGCGGCGGCTGTGGTGTCGTAGGGCGCGAAATACTCGGGAGGTGTGATGTTCTGGTAGACGACGGCGAGGGCTTCCGACCGGCGGGCAAGGTAGGTGGTCATCGGCGATGAGGTCGCAATGTGGTAGATGAGGATGTCGCCCGGCTCCGCGACCTTGGCATAGTCCAGGTGGTTGCCGCTGGCGACGCCCGCCTTGTCCAGGTCCGCATAAAAGCGGGACGGTACGCCGAGCTCCGCCAAGCGCTTGGCCATCGCCCTTGCGTTGTTGCCGACCCCGTCTCCCTTGGCGAGCATCGGCAGGAAGTGATGTATGCCACTCACGAGTTTGAACCCGGGGCGGCCGTCGCCTCGCGCCGGTAATAGAGGGGGGCGGCTACGACGCCCTCGATGGGAACGAGGTTTGCAAGTGCCTGAAGGTTGGCTAGTTTGCTCCGCCCGAGGTCGAAGTCGGCCGCGCGTTTGTGGCCTTCGTCCACAAGGGCTTCTCGAGCATCGGTGCCGGCGAGGATCATTCGCCAGGCCGTCGCGAGCGTCTCCGGCTCGGAGGAGGGGGTGAGCAGCGCCGCTTTCCCCGCTGTTTCCGGGATGGCGGAGGAGGCGTGCGCGACGACGGGCAGGCCCGAGCGCATTGCCTCGATGAGGGGAAAGCCGAAGCCCTCGTGCCGTGAGGCGGAGACAAAGAGGTGTGACTCGGCGTAGAGCCGGGCCAGGTCGTCCTGGGAGACGCCCGAAGCGAAGGTGACCGCGTTGGAGACACCCAGCTCCTGGGCCAGAGATCGGAGATATTCGCCGTAGGCGGCCACGGTCGTCGAACCCACCAGTGTAAGAGTCGCCCGTGGGGCGAAGGTCTCGTTGTAAACGGCCAAGGCGGCTATCAGGTCTTCATGGGCCTTGTTGGGTGCCAGACGGCCCACGTAGAGTAGGCGGTGCTCGGCCGCGGCGTAGTCCCTGGAAGCCGCAGGGGTGTGCAAGGGGCGGATCAGGGGAGGAGCTACGACCACGCTTTCATACTCGGCGGCTGCCAGCTCGTCGGCGTTGTAGTGCGAAACCGCCAGCGCCAGACGGGTGCGAATTCGCAGGTCCTCGAGCTGACGCCGTCCCCATGCCACGGCGGTGGCCATCCCCGCGTCGAAGCCCATGACCTGGGCGCGAGGTGTGATGTTGTGGTATTGCACCAGAAGTGGTTCGTGCCGCTGTAGGAGGTGGTGGTAGAGGTTGGAATTGGTCGAGAGCTGATAGAGGATGAAGCGTCCATCACGACGACGGCCCTTCATGAGCTTCCGGGAGGGGATGGCTTCGCCTTCCAGGCCCGGCTTTATCTCGTCCGCGTAGATTCTGGCATCGATCCCCGCCTCCAGCAGCGCGGAGCGCAGCTCCACCACGTGGGTCCCGATTGCGTCGAAGGGTGCGAAAGAGGGCAGCAGGATGGCAACCTCCGTGGGACTGCCACGTCGGCCGGTCAACGCCGGCGCTCCTTCGGCGGCTCCAATGCCTGCAGCACTACCTTGTTGTCTGCGAGGGCGCCCAGCTCAGGCGTTCGCCGGGCGTTGCCGCATACGACCAGGTAATGCCCCGCCTTGAACGACTCGATGGTGACGGAATCGAAGCCCAGCCGACCAAGAAGGAACTCCCAGGTTTGAGCGGCGTACGGGCGCCCCGGGGAGAGGTCGGCCTCGACGCGGTTGGCGGGCTCGTCGAAGGCCTGCGGTGAGGCGCAGGCAAGCACCAGAGGTGCCCCCGCTTCGAGCACGCGCCGCGCGTGGGCCAGAGCCGCGACGCGAGTGGCGGCGCTCTCGCGATCGACAAGCCCCGAGAGGACCAACGCCGACAGGGAGCCGGCCGCGACGCTGGCCAGATGTTCCAGCGTGCCTGCTTCGCGCAACTCCAGCCCGCGGCTCTCAGCCGTCTGCAGGAGGCCCGGGCGGCTCTCCACTCCGTAGGCGTTGAGCCCTCCCTCGACCAGGCGCTCCAGCAGAGCGCCGTCGGTGCATTCGGCGACCAGGATCCTTCCGCGCACCTCAGAGAGGATTTCCGCCACCTTGGCGGAAGTCTCGGCCTGTACGCGAACCGAGGCGGTCGTGTCGAGCAGCTCCGTGGCACGGAAGGCGGAGGTGTCCATACGTGCCTCGATGGCCCCGATGCGGGCGTCGGTTATGCCGAGCAGATGGACGAGGTTGGTGGCGAAGTTGTTGAACTGCTGGGCGAGATAGTTGAGATACCAGGCCATGAGGGTGCGAAGCGCGCGCTTCGCAAAGGCGACGCCAGGCTTGGCGCTGGCAGTGGGAACGTCGATATCCATGTAGGCGATGCGATCCACGGTGTTGAAGATCGCATCGAAGTCGCGTTGCCCGGAAGCTGCACCATCGGGCAGGAGCGTGCGGTAGTAGGTCCGGACCCGCCGGGCCAGCGAGGGCGGGTACTTGCCCTCGGCGCGCATGTGCGCGACCTCCTCCCGTATTCGCTTCTCGAGGGAAAGAAGGTAGGCCTTGGCCTCGGCATCCTGGGCAGTGGGCTCGTTTTGGGCCGCGAGGTAATCATCGACCCTGCCTGAGGACGCCTCGGGGCCAAACTCCTCGGATGCGGACCTGTCGGCGTGCATGCTTTGCTCGGGCAAGGGCGCTTCACTCCTCGGACTTGGCGGGGTCGGCTCGGCATCAAGCTTACATCGCCCCCTGCCTCCCACCCGGGGGCGGCCGCGCCCGTGATCTTCACCACTCGGTGGGGCCGAGACGGCCGCACTTGTTCAAGTGGCCCCCGCGAGGGGCCGAAAACATCCATGTAACTCAAATGTCATCAACCGCGCGCCCAGCTGCGCGCGCTCTTGCCAAGGAGGCGACTTAGTTGGAACTCGACGCTCGAGCAAAGGGGTCCATCAGGTGGCGCTTTCACCTCGGCAGGGTGTGCAAGCCGGGGGCCATCGCGGGACTGGTTCTGACCGCCGCTCTGCCATCGGTTTCTCTTCTTTCTCATGCGGCACCGGCTGACGCCGCGACGACCTCCGGCAGTGTCACCTTCACAGGGCACGGCTGGGGCCACGGCCGTGGGGCAGGCCAATGGGGACAGCTCGGATACGCGCTCGAGGGCGGCTGGAACGCGAACCAGATCCTTCTCCACTACTACTCCAACACCACCGTCGGCAGCACCACGGACGTGCCCATACGGGTCATCCTCACCGCCAACGATGGTTCGGACATCGTCGTCACCTCTTCCTCCCCGTTCAGCGTCGCGGGAACGACATTTGCCGCCGGCGCGGAGGTGCGGATGCACCTCAACTCCACCGGAGCCTGGGAGATCGACCAGTCCACCAGCACCACCGGCTGTTCGACCTCCCCTAGTTGGTCGGCGGTGGCCACGGTGGCACAATCAGCGGCGGTCGCCTCCCCCAACACGACCACCTACTCGACGGAGACCTATTCCAACGCTCTGGCCGTCTGTGAAAACGGGACGCCGTACTACTACCGAGGGCAAATAGCGGCCGCCTCCTACAACGGCTCGCCGCGCACTCTCAACGTCGTGGACGTGGAGAACTATCTGCGTGGCGTCGTACCCTCCGAATCCCCCGCCTACTGGGGGACGCTGGGGACGACGGTGGCCACCGGCACCTCCGCCGGCAGCCAGCCGGCCGGCTTCTATGCGCTGATGGCCCAAGCGGTTGAGGCGCGCTCGTACGCCCTCTCCTCTATGGGCGAGTTCGGCTACGCGGACATCTGCGATTCGGCCTACTGCCAGGTGTATCGCGGCATGCAGGGCGAGAACTCCATCACCGACCAGGCCGTGGCGGCGACCGCGGGCGAAGTGATGCTGCTCAATGGAGCCATTGCTCGAACCGAGTTCTCATCCTCCACTGGCGGCTACACGGCCGGTGGCACCTTCCCCGCAGTCGTGGACACCTATGACAGCGTCTGTGTCACCTACGCCTGCAACCCGAACCACGATTGGACGTCGACTCTCACCCTGGCGCAGCTGCAAGGGGACTTTCCAACGCTCGGGACGATCCAGGGGCTCACCGTGACTCAGCGAAACGGCTACGGCGACTGGGGCGGGCGTGTGATGTCGATCACCGTCTCGGGTTCCAACGGTTCGGTGACCATCTCCGGAGAGCAATTCGCCTGGGACACCGGTCTTAACTCGGACTGGTTCACCTTCACCGGAAGCGGTCTCGCGCTCTCTCCTGATTCGGCAGCGGCCTCGACCACCTCTAACACCGCCTCGGCCGGGTTCTATGTTGACTCCGCCGGCGGCGGGGTCGCCGCGGTCGGCGCCGCGGTCAGCTATGGCTCGATGGCGGGGTCGGTTCTCAACAAGCCCGTGGTCGGTATGGCCGCCACCTGGGACGGCGGTGGCTACTGGCTGGTGGCTGCGGACGGCGGGATCTTCTCCTTCGGGGATGCCCAGTTCTACGGATCCACCGGCAACATCACCCTCAACAAGCCGATCGTGGGCATGGCCGCCACTCAGAACGGAAAAGC
>JAKAOC010000043.1 GCA_021823385.1 Actinomycetes bacterium | reverse complement strand
GAGGGTAGACCTGTTCGAGCTGGGCAAGGTCTTTTCGGTACCTGCGGCAGGTGCCGAGTTCCCGGCCGAGACGGAGCGTGCCGCCTGGCTTTCCTATCGCGAGCAGGGCCAGGCGGAGCAGCCCTACGGCCTCTTGCTCGACCTGTTCGAGCGCTTCGGCCTCGAGCTGTCGGCGGGATATCGGCTGGTGCCCAGCTCCGAGGCGGGAGGCAGCGCCTTGGTCGAGGAAGGTTTCTACGGGCTACACCCGGATAACTCCCTGGCGCTGCTAGCCGGCGCGGTGATCGTTGGGGCCCTCGGCATGGTGAATCCGCAGGCCATCTCCCGGGCGGCCGGCGAGGGCGCAACCGGTGTCGCCACCTATCTCGAGCTCGACCTGGCCGCGACGCTTTTCGTCGAGCCTGAGCTCAGACGCGCGGTTTCGGTCTCCCCGTATCCCCGTGCGGAGTTCGACCTTTCCTTTGCTGTCGAGCCAGGGGTGCTTGCGGTGGAGCTTGAGCGCCGCATCGAGGGCGCGCTCGGCGAGATGGAGGCGACCGTTTCGCTGATCGACGAATACTTGGGGACCAACGGCCGCTCGCTCACTTATCGGGTAACGGTCGCCGCGCCCGACCGCACCTTGGGAGAGACGGAGCTGCGGGAGCTGAGGGACGGCGCGATCAGCGCGGCTGTGTCTCCCGGGGGCGCCATTCTTCGCGGCTAACGCTTGGCAGATTATGCACTGGAGTGTATAATCTGCTTTTGTGAGAGTAGTTGTCTTCGGAGCCTCGGGATACGCCGGGGCGGAGCTGGTGCGGATCATCGATGGCCATCCGGATTTCGAGCTGGTGGGCGCCTCTGCAGGTGCGAACGCCGGGGCTGAGATAGGGGCGATATACCCGCATCTCAAGCATTCGCCATATGGGTCGCTGCGCCTGGTCGGCAACGACGAGCTGGCCGCCTCGATTGACACCCTCGGTGCGGAGGTGGCCTTCTTCGCCATGCCCCACACCCAGGCCGCGTCGCTTGTGCCCCGCCTGCTGGAATCGCTGCGCCTGGTGGTGGATCTTTCCGCGGACTTCCGCCTGGCCGATCCCCGGCTGTACGAGAGCGTCTACGGCTTTGTGCATCCCGCCCCCGAGCTGTTGGAGGAGGCCGTTTACGGCCTGGTCGAACTCAAGCGTGGCGAATTGTCCCGGGCCCGGCTCATAGCCGCTCCCGGGTGCTACGTCACTGCCACAACGCTGGCCCTCTTTCCCTTCTTCGATCGAGGTGTCGTCGCGCCGGGCAGCGTCCCGATTGCCAACGCGGTGAGCGGCATCTCCGGCGCGGGCCGCTCCGCCAAGCTCGGCAACCTCTTCGGTGAGATCGATTCCGACGTGAGCGCCTACGGCCTCAGCGGCCATCGGCATCGCCCGGAGATCGAGCAGAACGTGGGCTCCCCGGTGCTTTTCGTTCCCCACCTGGTTCCGATGACACGCGGGATCCTTTCCACCTGCTATTTCGACGTCGCCCCCGATGCCCTGAGCTCCGCCGGGCTCCAGGACGGCTCATCGCGGCTGCTGGTGGAGGAGATGCTCCATTCGGAACTCGAGGCCTTCTACCAGGGCGAGGCTTTTGTTTCGGTGCTGGAGCCCGGGAGCTCGCCGCACACCAAAGCGACGCTCGGCACCAATATGGCGATCCTGTCCGTGAGCTACGATCCCGCCAGTGGCAAGGCGGTGGTGCTCTCCGCCCTGGACAACATGATCAAAGGCGCCTCGGGGCAGGCTGTGCAGGCGGCGAATGTCGCGCTCGGCCTTGACGAAGGGGCCGGTTTGACGAGAGTGAGTGTGTATCCATGAGCGTCACCTATCCGTTGGGTTTTGTCGCCAGTGGCGTCGCGTCGGGCATCAAGCCATCGAGGCGCAAGGACATGGCCCTGGTGGCAACCTCAGATTGGCGTCCCGCATCCGCGGCGGCAACCTTCACGCAGAACTTGGCGGCGGCGGCGCCGGTGGTCGTGTCCCGACGGAACCTGACGGCGTCCCGGGGCCACGTGGCGGCGGTTCTCCTGACCAGTGGAAATGCCAACGCGGCCACCGGAGCGGAAGGGGAGGCGGGCGCCCAGCGAGCGGTGGAGGCTCTGGCCTCAGTGGCCGGAGTACGCCCCGAGGAGGTGCTGATCTGCTCAACCGGCCTGATCGGCATACCCTGGCCGGTCGAGAAGGCGCTCGAGGGAATTCCCCGGGCGCACGGTGAGCTGGCCGGCGGCGAGCAAGCCGGTCTCGGCGCGGCCGAGGCGATCATGACCACCGACACCTTCGCCAAGACCGCGGTGTACGAGATCGGTGGCGTCCGTTTCGGCGGGATAGCCAAAGGCGCGGCGATGATCGCACCCAACATGGCCACCATGCTGGCGGTGGTCACCACCGATGCCAAGGCTTCGCCCGATCAGCTCGCCAGGTCTCTTGGCCGGGCGGTGGACATGAGTTTTAATCGCATCACCATCGACGGCTGCACCTCTACCAACGACACCGTGGTGCTGATGTCATCCGGGGCCTCCCGCAAGGAGCTGAGTGAAGAGGAGCTGGCAAAAGGGGTGCGCGCGGTCTGTGACTCCCTGGCCGCCCAGATCGTCTTCGATGCGGAGGGATCCACCAAGCTGATACGCGTCACCTGCAACGGCGCAGCGACGGAGGACGACGCCTTGGCTGTCGCGCGCAAGGTGGCCGAATCGTCGCTGGTGAAGTGCTCCTTCTTCGGCAAGGACCCCTACTGGGGGAGGGTGGTCTCCGAAGTGGGCACCGCGGGCGTGGACCTGGATATCGCCAAGGTCTCGGTCTCCTATGGCGGCGTAACCGTATATTCGCGCCTGGAAGAGCTCGACTTCGACCGCGAGGCGGTCGGTGGGGTGATGGAGGCGCGCGAGATCGACCTGGTTGTGGACCTGGGAGAAGGCGAAGCCTCTGCGACAATTATCACGGCTGATCTCACCCCCGCATATATAGCCGAGAACATGCGGACCTCCTAGGTGACGGCGATGGACGATCTAGAGGTCGCAATGATCAAGGCCGGGGTGCTCTCCGAGGCCCTTCCTTACATAAGGCGCTTCGCCGGATCCGTGTTCGTCGTGAAGTACGGCGGCAACGCCATCGCCGACGCTAGCGAAGCGGCCACGCTCGAGTCTTTTGCCCGGGATGTGGTCTTGATGGCGTCGGTGGGGATAAAGCCCGTTGTGGTTCACGGCGGCGGGCCCCAGATCGGGGAGATGCTCGCGCGCCTGGCCATTGAGAGCCGTTTCGAGAGGGGGCTGCGGGTCACGGATGCGGCCACGCTCGAAGTGGTTCAGATGGTTCTCATGGGCAAGGTGAACCCAGAGATCGTCGGGGCCATCAACCGGTTCGCTCCGCTCGCGGTGGGCCTTTCAGGGGCGGACACCGGCCTCATCATCGCCGAGCCGGCTCCGGGCGACCTGGGTTTCGTAGGAGAAGTGGCCAGCATAAACC
Source organism: Actinomycetes bacterium (assembly GCA_021823385.1). Next base: position 6,583 of record JAKAOC010000043.1, on the reverse strand, counting down.
CGGAGATCGTGCAGCGATTGCTGGGAGAGGGCATGATACCGGTGGTGGCTACCGTCGGGGTGGATCGCCAGGGCCAGGCCTACAACATCAACGCCGACGTCGTGGCCGGCGCCATCGCCGGTGCGATTCGGGCCGAGAAGCTCATCTATCTCACCAACGTCGAGGGCATTTATGCGAATTACCCCGATCCGGGCTCGTTGATCACGCGCATCTCGGCGGAGGGGCTGGCGCAAATGCTAGAGCGAGGATCCGCGACCGCGGGAATGATTCCCAAGCTCAAGAGCTGCCTCGACGCTCTCGCAGCCGGGGTCGGCTCCGCCCACGTGCTCGATGGCCGGATGGAGCACTCGCTGCTGCTCGAGATCTTCACCGACTCGGGCATCGGCACCATGGTGGTGGCAAAGGAAGAAGGAGGGGCAGCGTGAGCGGGTCCGAGAACGGGCTAGTGGAAGCCTCCAAGCGATATCTCATGAACAACTACGGTTCGCCACTGGCGGCTTTCGTCTCGGGTTCGGGATGTGTCCTTGTGGACGAAGACGGCCGGGAGGTGCTGGACTTTCTCTCAGGCATTGCGGTCTGCTCGCTCGGCCACTGCCACCCGGCGGTGACGGCAGCCATCTCGGAGCAGGCGGCCAAGCTTATCCACACCTCCAACTTCTTCGCCAACGAGCATGCACCGGAGGTGGCCCGCCACATCGAGGAGTTGCTCGCCTTGGGGGAGGGTCGCGTCTTCTTCGGCAACTCGGGCGCTGAGGCCAATGAGGCCGCAATAAAGCTCGCGCGCCGCTTCGGCGGCGACAGCCGTCGTAGGATCCTCGCTCTGGAGGGCGGCTTCCACGGGCGAACCATGGGCGCGCTATCCGCGACCGGACAGTCTTCCAAGCAGCGTCCCTTCGAGCCACTGGTGCCCGGATTCGCACATCTCCGCCCCGGCGACATCGGCGCCCTCGAGGCGGAGCTGGCCCACGGAGATGTCGCTGCGGTGATGCTGGAGATTGTGCAGGGCGAAGCGGGCGTGGTTCTGGTGCCCGATGAGTTCGTCTTGGCCGCGCGGGAGCTCACCACGGCTAACGGCGCCCTCCTGATAGTCGACGAAGTGCAGACCGGCTTCGGGCGCACCGGCGATTGGTTCGCCTTCCAGCGGCTTGGAATCTCTCCGGACATGGTCACGCTGGCAAAGGCGATTGCCTCCGGCTTCCCGGTCGGGGCTCTGTTCGCGCGGGCAGAGATCGCCGCGGCCTTCCAGCCTGGGGATCACGGCACGACCTACGGTGGTCAAGCGCTCGCCATGGCGGCGGCCAAGGCGACGATCGAAGCTCTGATCGAGCTCGACGCCCCGGCGACGGCCCGCGCCAAAGGCAAACGCCTGACGGCGGCCATCGAGCGGCTTTCCGGCGTGGCGGGCGTCAGGGGGAGCGGTCTCCTGCTGGGCGTCGAGCTCGATCAGCCGCTGGCCAGGGCGACCCAGGCCGCCGCGCTGGAGGAGGGGTTGATCGTGAACGCAATCGGCGACTCGCTGGTGCGGCTTGCCCCGCCTCTGGTGGTTTCCGACGAGGAGATGGAGCTGGCGGTATCCAAGCTGGGCCGCGCCCTGGCGCTTGCGCGGCTGGCGAGTGAGGGAGAGGCGGGATGAGAGATTTCCTTGTGGTGTCGGCCCTGGGGCGCGAGGGCCTCGAGGCTGTTCTGGGCTACGCCTCGGCGGACCTGCCGCCGATCCTGGCAGGTAGGGGGGTTGCGCTCGTCTTCGAGAAGCCGTCCCTCAGAACGCGGTCATCCTCGGAGATGGCCGCGGTCGCGCTTGGCGCTCATCCGCTGTACATCACGGATGCGGAAGTCGGCATCGATAAACGCGAGTCGGCCGAAGACATCGCCAAGGTGCTGGCCGGCTATCACTCTGCAATTGCGGCGCGGGTCTTCGATCATCGGGTGCTGGAGCGGATGGCGGGCTCACTTCGCGAGGCCGGGTCGGCCGTCCCCGTCATCAATCTGCTCTCGGACCGCTCCCACCCCTGTCAGGCGGTGGCCGACCTTCTGACGATCGAGCAGCGCTTCGGCGAGCTGCGAGGCGTCGAGATCGCCTACTTGGGAGACTCCAACAACGTGGCGCTTTCCCTTGCCGAGGCGGCAACCTTGGCCGGTGCCAAAGTCCGCGTTGCCTCTCCCGAGGGTTACGGCTTCGACGCCGGCACGCGAGAGACGCTCGCCGGCATGGGCGAGGTCACCTTCGGCGAGGATCCCCTGCAGGCCGTTCGTGGAGCCCAAGTCGTTTATACCGACACCTGGACTTCCATGGGGCAGGAGTCGGAGGCCGCTGTGCGGCGGTCGATTTTCGGGCCGCGCTTCCAGGTGAACGCGGCATTGATGGCCAAGGCCGCCGACGATGCGATCTTCATGCACTGCCTGCCTGCTCACAGAGGCGAAGAAGTGACCGATGAGGTGATGGACTCGTCGGCCAGCGTTGTCTACCAGCAGGCCGCCAACCGGATGCCGGCCTTCAAGGGGGTCCTCTACTGGGCGGTCACAGGATGAGATACGCCTGGCAACTGATGGTCCGGGATGGGATGATGACAACTGTTGATGAGCGGTGGCGAGATGGCTAAGAACCGTAGGCAGTATCAGATAAGCAAGTTTCTGGAGACCGAGTTCGTCAGCTCTCAGGCCCAGCTGGTTGGGCTGCTGGCCCGGGTCGGCATAGAGGCCACCCAGGCCACGGTCTCACGCGACCTGGAGGAGCTCGGCGCGATCAAGGTAAAAGTTCCCGGAGGCGAGCTGGTCTACGCGGTGCCGTCGCACCTCAGGGACACTTCGGCCGATGCCGATCATCTACGCCGGGTTCTCTCGGAGTGGGTTGTGGAGCTGGTGGCATCGGGGAACCTGGTGCTTATCAAGACTCCGCCTGGGTCGGCGCACGTCGTGGCTTCGGCCATGGACCACACCACCATCGATGGGGTTCTCGGCACCGTTGCCGGTGACGACACCATCATGGTGGTTACCAAGTTCGGAGAGGCCGACGCACTGCGGGATCTGCTTGCCCGCATGGCCGGCGTGGACGAAGTCTGAGGGCCTGAGTCAAGGGCTCGACGGCAAGAGCATTATCGAATGGAACGAGAAGGAGCACAGAGTTGAGCAAGAAGAGGATCGTGCTGGCCTATTCGGGCGGACTGGACACCTCGGTGGCTGTCAAGTGGCTCGGTGAGGAGATGGGGTACGACGTCGTCGCCATGGCGGTGGACGTTGGCCAGGGTGGTGACTTCGAGGTCATTCGGCATCGCGCCATCGCGGCGGGCGCAATCGCGGTCGAAGTGGTCGATGCGCGCACCGAATTCGCAAATGACTTCGTCCTGCCGGCCCTGCACGCGAACGCACTCTATGAGGGGCAGTACCCCTTGGTCTCCTCGCTGTCGCGCCCGGTCATCGTGCGCCATTTGGTCCGGGTGGCCAAGGAGTATTCGGCCGGGGCGGTGGCCCATGGCTGCACCGGCAAGGGCAACGACCAGGTCCGCTTCGAGGTCGGCATTCGCGCGCTGAACCCGGATCTTGCCATCGAGGCGCCTGTCAGGGTGTGGGGGTTCTCGCGGGCGGATTCGATCGACTACGCCGAGAAGCACGCCATCCCGATCCGGGCGTCCAAGGAGAAGCCCTACTCGATCGATGCCAACCTGTGGGGACGGGCGGTCGAGTGCGGCGAGATGGAGGACCCGTGGGCGCCGCCCCCTGGCGACGTCTATGAGATGACGGTACCGACCAAGACCCAGGCCGAGGAGATCGTGATCACCTTCGACCAGGGCCGCCCTGTGGCGGTGGACGGAAACCCTCTGGGTTTCGCCGAGGTGATCGAGACGCTGAATACCAGGTTGGGAGCCTTTGGATTCGGGCGCCTCGACATGGTGGAGAACCGCCGCGTGGGGATCAAGAGCCGCGAGGTCTATGAGGCCCCCGGCGCTTTGGGCCTCATCCTTGCCCATGCCGACCTGGAGAGCCTCACCCTGGAGAGGGATCTGGCGCATGAGAAGGCCCGCCTGTCGACCCGTTTTAGTGAGCTCGTCTATGATGGGCTTTGGTTTTCTCCCCTCCGCGAGGCATTGAGTGAATTCATGGCCTACACCCAGCGGTACGCGAGTGGGGAGGTGAGACTCGTGGCAGAGCCCAACCGTGTGTATGTGAACGGCCGGCGCTCGCCGTCCTCCCTCTACGACTACGAGCTTGCCACCTATGAGAAGGAGGACGCCTTCAGGCACTCCGATGCCGAAGGATTCGTCCGCATTTGGGGCCTTGGCGTGGAGACCTGGGCGAGGAAGCAGCGCTAGCGCGCTCGCTCCGATAGTCGATGGCGGAGCCGGCCCAAGTGGCCTGCCCGGCCGAGGAAGTGGCAGTCGATGACGCTTTGGCATGGAAGATTCAGCTCCGAGCCGTCCGCGGAGCTTTGGGAGTTCACCGAGTCGCTCAGCTTCGACAAGGCGCTCGCTCTGGACGACATCGCCGGCTCTCGGGCGCATCTTGCCGGGCTCGAGCGGGCCGGGATGCTTGATGCCAACGAGGCGGCCGCGCTTGTGGCCGCGCTCGCTCAAGTCGAGGCTGAGCTGCTCGGTGAAACCTTCTCCTTCGAGCCCTACGACGAGGATATTCATACCGCAATCGAGCGCAGGGTCACCGAAATAGCCGGCGAGGCGGGAGCCAAGCTGCACACCGGCAGGAGCCGCAACGACCAGGTGGCAACCGACATGCGGCTCTTCACCCGCCGGGAGCTGGCCTCGGTCGCTTCGCGCCTGCTTCAGCTTGCCCAAACCCTGAGCGACTTGGCTGACGAGGCCAAGGATGCCTACATGCCGGGCTACACCCACATGCAAAAGGCGCAGCCGGTGCTCTTTGCCCATCACCTGTTGGCTCACGGCTGGGCGCTCTCGCGCGACTTCGACCGGATTCTCTCCACCATCGACCGGATGGACGTCTCCCCGCTGGGGGCGGGAGCCCTGGGTGGCTCTTCGCTTCCGCTCGATCCGGGTTACACGGCAGCGCTGCTTGGATTCAGCGCCCCCTTCGAGAACTCGCTGGACGCGGTGTCCGACCGTGACTTCATTGCCGAGGCCCTTTTCGACCTTTCCCTGATCGGTGTCCATCTTTCCAGGATCGGCGAGGAGGTGGTGCTTTGGTCCACGGAGGAATTTGGCTTCATCCGCCTCGACGACGCCTACTCGACTGGCTCCTCGATGCTTCCCCAGAAGAAGAATCCCGACATCGCCGAACTCTCCAGAGGCAAGACCGGGAGGCTGATCGGCCACCTGACGGGGTTCCTTGCCACCTTGAAGGGCCTTCCTCTTTCCTACAATCGTGACCTGCAGGAGGACAAGGAGCCGCTCTTCGATGCGATTCTTCAGGTGAGGCGGGGACTGATTGCGGTGAGAGGCATGCTGCAAACCGCCTCGTTTGACTACGCCAGGATGCGCAAGGCAGCGGAGTCGCCATACCTTTGTGCTGTAGACCTGGCCGACTTCCTCGTGCGTGCGGGAATGCCTTTCCGCAAGGCGCACGCCGTAGTGGGCGGGCTGGTGCGCGATTCGATCGAGCGCCAAGTGCCGCTGGAGGAGCTTGTGTCCGCTCACCCCATGCTTGGCGAGGAGGCAGCCCGCCTTCTGGAGCCGGGCGAGTCGGTGAAAATGCGGGCAACGAGAGGCGGCTCCGGCATTGACGCGGTGACCATGCAGCGTGGCCGCTTCGTGGAGCGCCTGCAACTCGATGCCAAGCGACTGGACGCTCTCCAGCCTGATGCGATCGCCTGAGGCTCTCGACCGCGCCGGTTTGCGCTCGGCGGGGTTCCGTCCCATTGCCCGCGAGGAGTTCGGTCTCGACACCATAGAACTGGCGCGCTCGCTCGTAGGGTCCTACCTGCTCTACAGGAGCCGGCTCCTGCGGATCACCGAGACCGAGGCCTATCGGGGCGGAGACGATCCGGCTTCGCACGCCTTTCGGGGGCCGACGAGGCGAAACGCTCCGATGTTCGGGCCGCCGGGACATCTCTACGTCTATTTCACCTATGGGATGCACAACTGCGTAAACGTGGTGGGCGCCTTGGAGGGCGAGCCCTCCGGAGTCCTTATCCGGGCGGGAGAGCTGTTTACCAGGGACACGGAATCGGGCCGCCTGGTAAGCGACCCCGACAACAGTGTGCTTCGTTCCAGCGCGGTTGGACCCGGAAGGCTCGGCCGCCGGGTAGGAGCGACGGTGGCCGATTCCGGTATGGACGCCTGCTTTCCCGGGGCCCCGGTCTGCTTCCTCCATGACGACAATGCGCCGGTTGGCCAGGCCGTCGGTGTGTCGACCCGGATCGGGGTGAGTGGTGGCAAGGAGTTGCAGTGGAGGTTCTTCGATCCGGGCAGCCGGTTCGTCTCCCCCCATCCCAGCGGGTCTAACAACCATACTTTTGGATGATCACCGAATCATCCGGGGGTTTCATGTCGAAATCTCGGGGTCCGCATACCATGGCCATATGCAGACTGACGCAGCCATCAAGACCGAGGGACTGACCAAGCGCTACGGGGCCAAGGTCGCCGTCGACTCGGTTGATCTGGAGATTCCCAGAGGAGTG
>JAKAOC010000042.1 GCA_021823385.1 Actinomycetes bacterium | reverse complement strand
TCCCAATACCAATGGTTGACTTGGTCGATTTCGGGAGCCGGAAGTGTCATCTACTGTCTCCCGACGATCAATGTCGAATGGGTGTGCATGATTCCGCCCTGGTTGCTGACGACGCACGTACGAGCGCCGGGAACTTGAGTGGTCGAGCCTCCCCGGATCTGACGGACCCCTTCGAGCACCAGTTGCATCCCGGGCATGCCCGTCTCCGACAGAAGGCCCCCGCTGGTATTCAAAGGAAGAGCGCCGCCCACCTCGAGCGCACCCGGTTCGGCTACGAAGGCGCCGCCGCTTCCCGGTGCACAGAACCCGTAGTCCTCGATCGACATGAGGACCGTGATCGTGAAGCAGTCGTACAACTGGGTGACGTCGACCTGGTTCGGTCGTATCCCGGCCATCGCAAAGGCGGTCTCGGCCGAGTGGCGGGCTGCCGTTGTGGTCAGCGACGGCCGTTGCTGGACCTCCCAGGAAGTGTGTCCTTGGCCGAACCCGAGTATCGGCACTGCATCGCGTACGCCGAGAGCTCGTGAACGTTCGGCCGACATGACCACCACTGCGGCACCGCCATCTGAGACCAGGGCGCAGTCGTCACGGTGCAGTGGCTCGACTATCCAACGGGAGGCCTGGTGATCGGCGATCGTTATCGGCTTCTGCAGTTGCGCCGCAGGGTTGGCCGCTCCGTGGGCGCGGCACGCAACAGCGATCGCTCCCAGCTGCTCGCTTGTGGTGCCGTATTCCTCCATGTGACGCCGCGCGATCATGGCGTATCCGGCGGAGGTGCCGAACCAGCCGTAGGGGCCGTACGGGCCGAGGGGGTGCGCATAGGCATTTCGCGTCCCGCTGCGCGGATTGTCCGCGAAGGTGACCAGCGCCACTTCGCACTGCCCGGCCTCGATTGCCATCGTCGCGTACGCGATCAAGCTGATCGGGGAAGCGCCTGCCTGGTCCAGCACGCCCCCGACGTTCGGGTGTAGCCCGAGACGTTCGGCGACCTTCTGGCCGTACATCATTTCGAACTTGGAGGTCGGTGCCTTTACCAGCACCGCATCCACTGCATCCTTGTCGACTGCCGCGTCCTCGAGCGCAGCTCGGCATGCTTCCACATTCATCGAGAGGGTGCTGCGACCCCCCAGGTCGCCGTAGGCCGTGTGGCCGACACCCGCTATGACGTACTTTCCCCGTAGCTGCTCAGCCACTCTTTACCCCAAAACTCCCGATGATGCCGAGCTCATGCCGGATCAGCGACCTTCGAAGCGCGGATCACGCCGCTCGGAAAATGCAGCGGGACCCTCGCTCGCGTCTTGTGTGAACTTGAGCAGCCGGTTCATTGCCTCCTCCATGCGGAGCCCGACGCCGAGTCCCATCTCCCGGCTTCTCAGTGCGGCCTCCTTGGCGGCCTGGACCGCGAGGGGTGCGTTTGAAGCGATCTTGCGCGCATATTCCATTGCGGTGTTCATGAGCTCACCGGGATCGACGATCTTGTTGACCAGTCCCCATTTGGACGCGGTCTCGGCGTCGATGGAGTCCCCGGTGAGGAGCATCTCCATTCCGATTGCGTGCGGCAGCTGGCTCAGCAGCCGCTGGGTTCCGCCGTTGCCGGGAAGAATTCCCCGCTTCACTTCCGAAAGGCCGAAGGTGGCATGTGGAACCGTCACCCGGATGTCCGTTGCGAGGAGCAAGGTCATTCCTCCGCCGAGGCAGTAGCCGTTGACGGCGGCCACGACCGGTTTCCAGACCTCCAGACCCCGGTTGAGGAGTGGGTCCTGCTGGGTCTTCCAAAGCTGGCTGAGGTCGTGTGGACTGGTGATGAACGACTTCAGATCGGCACCGACACAAAAGGCCCGATCGCCCTGTCCGGTGATGACGGCGACGCGGATCTCGTCGTCGTCCCTAACTCGGATCCAAGCGCGGGACAACGCTTCGTAGGCCTCGGCGTCAAGCGCATTCAAGCGCTCGGGCCGATTGATTGTGATGGTTGCTATGTGCTCGTCTACGGTTAGTTCAATCGCCACGGCCACCCTCGCTTAGCTATTGAGCGGAGCCGGAACCGGGCAGCCGGCCGTTTTGCTGCGCGTTGGGCGCAGCCGCGGCTACCAGGTCCGGAATAATGCTGCCTAGTTCTTCGGGATCCCAGCGCCGGGAATTCTCGACCTCTGGTCCCAAATGCCAGCCCTCGACAACGGCGATGCGACCACCTGTGGCATAGAAGATGCGGCCCGAGATTTTTGCGGACTCCGGGCTTCCAAGCCAGGCAGCAAGAGGTGCAATGTTGTTGGGGTCGCGGCGATCGAAGGCATCTTCGCTTTCGGACTCGCCCTGCGAAGCTCCCAAAGAGTTGCTTCCAAGGTTTTCGGTCATGCGCGTGAGTGCGCCTGGGGCGATGGCATTGACGGTGACGCCGTAGCGCGCGAGCTCCATGCTGCTGATTATGGTGAGGCCCGCAATCCCGGCCTTCGCCGCGCCATAGTTTGCCTGACCTACATTGCCATAGAGACCCGACGACGAGGTGGTGTTGATGATTCGAGCATCGTTGGTCTCACCTTGCTTCGACCGCTCCCTCCAATAGTTGGCAGCCCAGTGCGAAGTGGCGAACGTGCCGCGGAGGTGGACCTTGACGACGGCGTCCCAGTCCTCAATGGTCATGTTGACCAGCATCCGGTCCCTGAGGATGCCGGCATTGTTGACCAGCACATCGAGACCTCCGAAAGTATCGACGGCCGCTTGGACCAATCGCTGGGAGCCTTCCCAATCGGAGATGTCTTCGCCGTTTGCGATTGCCTCGCCGCCTTCGGCCCTTATCGCGTCGACGACCTCGCCGGCCGGAGTCACCGATTGGCCGGATCCATGAGCGTCCGCTCCCAGATCGTTGACGACCACTTTGGCGCCTTGGCGGGCAAACTCCAGGGCATAACCTCGGCCGATTCCTCGGCCGGCCCCGGTGACTATCACAACTCTTCCGTCACACAATCGACTCATCGGGTCTCTTCCAACTTTCCTTGCGAGCGGCAAAACCCTCCTCGGCTCGAACCGATGCCCTAGTTTGGCATTGCCTTTTTCGGTAGATCAACGGGACCGGGGGAGGCCCAGAGCCCTTTCTGCAATGATGCTCCGCTGGATTTCGTTGGTTCCGCCTTCGAGCTGCTTGAAAGTGGAGTAGCGATACATGTGTTCCAACTGCCCTTGCCCGACGCTGTATTGCTCGCCTTCTTGCAGCAGGCCGAGCGGTCCGAAACTGTCCAACAGCTCGGACGTCGATCGATACAGCGCCATCGGGCCGAAGAGCTTCCCCATGGAACCCTCCACTGCGGGTAGGAGGCCCTGTTCTATCGACCAGGCAACGCGGTAATCAAGCAGCCTTGCAACTTCAGCGCGCGTCTGAGCCTTCGCAAGAGCTCTGCGGAAGTCTGGGGACAAATTAAAGCCCGAAGACTGTTCCGCTTCGACAGAATGTGCCCAATCGGTCAGGCGCTCCACGAATGGGCCGAGTTCGGAGACCCCGCGGCGCTCGTAGGTCAATCCAACCACTATGACGTCCCAGCCGCGGTTCACCTCGCCGATGCGCTGGTGATCCGAGACGCGCACGTTGTCGTAGAAGGTCATGTTTGTGCGCTGGCCGCCCAGCGTCCATACAGGCTGAACCTCCACGCCCGGGCTTTTCAAAGGCACCAGGAACATGGTCAAACCGCGATGTTTTGGTGCGTCGGGATCGGTGCGGGTGAGGAGGAACACGTACTCCGCCTCGTGAGCCATGGTGGTGAACATCTTCTGTCCGTTGATGACCCAGTCGTCTCCATCCCGTACCGCGGTTGTCTTGGCAGCTGCGACGTCGGAGCCGCTGTCAGGTTCCGAGTATCCGAGGCAGATGAGTATCTCGCCGGCCAGGGCTCGAGGGATGATCTCGGCCTGTTGTTCGGGTGTCCCCACGCGGCGCAGTGTGTTCAGGATCACGCCCGTCGTGTGGTGGCCATCGATCGGCGCCATGGCTCTGGAGAACTCTTCCTCCATCACCATTACCTCTATGGGACTCCGGCCTTGTCCTCCCAGCTCGTGGGGCCAACTCGGCTCGATCCAGCGTCTTTCCGCCAGCGCCTTGTGCAGACCCCAGTCGTGCATGGTACCGGTTCTCCAAGCGCGCTCAAGAACTTCCGGCGTCACGTGCTCCTCCGTGAATTCGCGCACTTCCTGCCGAAACTTCTCGACTTCGGGCCCAAATGAAAAGTCCATCAGAAACCTCCACCCTTCCTCGCGTGCAGCGGGGTTTCGACCGCATCTCTCGCCAGTTCCGCATACAAATGCTCGACGCCGCCCATTATCAGAGCCAGTGCCTTGGCCCGGCGGAAATAGAGCTGGATGTCGTATTCGATGGTGTACCCGTAGCCACCGTGTGCGTGCAGTGAGGTCGCCGCGGTGTCTTCCGCCGTCTCGGCCGCGAACGCCAGGGCCATTTTGGCCAAGCGGGCAGCCGAGGGATCTCCAGAGTCGACCATCGACGCCGCCTCGAACACCAGCAGCCGTGCCCCGTCAACCGCGGTCGCGCAATCCGCAAAAGGGTGCGCGATCGCCTGGAACGAGCCGATGACCCGGCCGAAGGCCATCCGCTGGCTCGCGTAACTTACTCCGATGTCGAGGGATTTCTTCGCAATGCCGACAAGCTCGGCGGCTCGGATCAATTCGAACATCGTCCGAGACTGATCATGGATGCGCTTGGCCTCCACGCCCGTCTTCAAGATGCGCGGTTCTCCGAGATTCGAGGTGTCGACGAACGCGGCGGGAATGCTTCCCAGGTTTTTGGCTTGAGGGGGAGCTGCGGCGAGCGGTCCGAACAACGTCAGTTTTCCGTCGTCGTATCGGACAATGTGGCTCGCCACGGCTGCCCCTGGGACCAGGTTGGGGGTTTGACCTGACCCATTATCCCAGTCACTGACCACTGGGCCCGTGTCACAGCTGACACCGCAGTCGGCAACAATGAGCCCTCCCGCGACGGCTTCGGCGAAGGGAATCGGCGCGAGCATTTGCCCGGCCGCTTCGCCCATGGCTGCGAACATGGTTGCTGTAGGTCGAGCCTCGACTTCTCCGGGTTGGCCAATACCTGGCACAAACCCCGCGTCGGCGACGAGCCCCCATAGTTTCGCATCGAAGCCGAGCGGCTCGGCCTCCCTAACCCGCTCGATCGGGCTTTCCTTTTCGAGCAGGTGCAAGAACTCGGCCCTTACCTGGCTTTCCAGTTCTGAAAATTCGAGGTTCATTTCGACGACAACCTCCTTTCGGCGTCTGACTTGAGTCTTACCAGCAAGTGCGGCTCACCGCCTTGGGAAGCTCGATATGTGGATGACAATTGGTGCGAATCCTCGACGGTCGTCGTCTAGAGGACCTTGCCGATGTTCGGAATCCGTACAATAATTCGTAGACCGTACACATTCTATCCGTGCCTGCCTCGGACGTCAAATGTGACATCAATCCTCGCTAGCAGACTGGAGCGAGCGCAGAGTCTTCAGCTCCAGCTCGCTCGGGGCACCGGTGGTGCTCAACTCTTGAGAGATCCGAAGGGGCCAGCCGGTAGCCGCAATGACTTCGTCGACCCGTACGCCGGGGTGCACTGCCGTCAGGACCAACTCGTTGTCTTCGGGGCTTGGTTCGAGCACGCCCAGGTCGCTTATCACCATTGTGGGTCCCTTGCCGGGAAGACCAAGCCGGGCCCTGGCGTCCTTCCCGGTCAGGTAGCCGACCGTGGTGATGAAGTCCACCCTCTCCACGAACGCGAGGCGGCGATGCCTCAGGGTGACTATTACGCGTCCGCACGAGGAGGCGATTTCCGGAGCTCCTCCGGCGCCCGGAAGCCGGACTGACGGCTTGTCGTACGGCCCGATCACCGTTGTGTTGACGTTGCCGAAACGGTCGATTTGGGCTGCGCCGAGAAACCCGACCTGGATGCGGCCCGCCTGAAGCCAATATGTGAAGATCTCATTGAGCGACACCACCGCGTCGGCCGTGTCCGCCAATTCGCCGTCACCGATGGACAGCGGCAAGACCGTCGGTTTCGCTCCAATCGTGCCGGATTCGTAGAGAAGAACGCAGTTGGGTGCGTGTAGTCGCCTTGCCAGGTTGGCCGCGATGCTGGGAAGACCGATACCGACAAAGCAAACGGTATCGTCGGACAACTCGCGGGCAGCTGCGACCGTCATCATCTCGTCGGCTGTATAAAGATCTTCATTCATGAGGTCCGCCCTTCAGTTCCTGACAAGCCCGTCCGCTCTTAGCAATTTCCTGTACTCTTGCCAATCCGTTGTTCCCAGGACGTACCGGTCGAGCCATGCCAAGAAGGTTTCGCGATTGCGGCTGACGGAGTCCCACGCCTTGTAAAAACCGTTATCCCTGGTTGAATAACCTGAGGCGTACGAGGGGTGCGCTCCGTCCCTGACCGGGGAGATGGCTGTTACGACCCAGTTAGGCAGGATTACCTGACCCGGAACCTGCTCGAGCTCGTCTACGACCTCCTCCACGGTAACGAGCGAGTGCTTTGCTGCAAGTACCGCTTCCTTTTGCAGGCCGCTGATGCCCCAAAGTTGCACGTTCCCGCGCCGGTCCGCCCGCTGTGCGTGGATGATCGCCAGGTCGGGGTGCAGTGCGGATACCGCGGTCAGGGTTTCACCCGTGAATGGGCACGAGATGGGGGCAATGCCGGTCGTGTTGAACGGGAGGTCGGTTCCCGCGTACCCGCGTAGGACGCCGAAGGGGAGTCCTGATGCAGCGGCGGAAAGGCGCGTTGCCATCCCCGCATGACTGTGTTCTTGGATATCGAGTGGTCGGGGCCATTGGTTCTCGACTGCGTCACGGAAACGGTGCAGCGAACCGACTCCGGGGTTCCCGGCCCACGAGAAAATCAGTGAGGCTGCGGTGCCCGCGCCGATCATCTGGTCGTAGACAAGGTCCGGAGTAAGACGCACCAAGGTGAGATCGCGCCGACCCTGGCGAATGATCTCGTGGCCGGCGGCAAAGGGTATCAGGTGCGTGAACCCCTCAAGTGCGACAGTGTCGCCGTCGTGGACGAGAGCGGTTATGGCTTGGCTCAAGGGGAGTATCTCGGCCGTCATGGCTCGACCCGCGATGGAAATGAGTTGGCGGGATTCGTCCGCCGATCCCCGCCCCTGGCTTTGCATGTCTGTTCGAGTGCCACGGCGGCCCGCGATGAACAGCCGCGGCCTGGGCTCAAATGCGAAGCCTTGTCGCACTTCATGATCGATCTCCTTCCAGGTGCGTCGCGCCGCTCCCGTGCCCTTGGCTCCAATTTGGGAGCGCAGCTGTCGCTGACGTTATGAGCGGCGTTCGCATATCGCACATGTGTTCTTATAGTGCATTTTACAGTTATCGTATGACCGATGTCAAAAAGGCCGTAGGTGCCGTTTTGGTGGATTCCGGAGACACGTAGCGGCGGTGCGGGGGCTCGCCCTGGCTCAGACCTTGGGAAAGCGTGACGGTATGTCCGTTGATCCGGACCCAAACCCGCCGTGTTGCGTTGGACTGCAAGCCAGGGGCATTGAGTTGCTGGCGTCGCGAGAGGCTATGGGCAACCCGGAGACCGAGGGATAGCGGCGTGGCCCGAACCTGCCCGGCGTGAGGTGCTTCTAAGCACCCCCTCACGGGCTTTCTTCCCGAGCGCCCGCTTGGAAAGTGCTTCGACGGTTTCGGCCAATGCGAAAACCGGGCCTTGGGAAATTCGGTGGTTCCGATTGCCGGCTGTTTGTCATGGTCGGTGGCGTTGGAAGTAATATAAAAGTCTGATAATCTTACAAGCTCATCAGATAACTACCTATATGCAGACCGTCCTGGCTCGTCCGACTGTCAGCTAATAAGGGGAGGTAGGCGAACCTGTCTAGTTCGATGAACAGGGAGTTCCGATTGGATCGGTCGCGCTTACTCTCGGTCGTCCGGCCCATCGCTGATTGAGCACGTATGGCGATGTCGGCAATTTTCCATGTCCTCCGCGGCCGGCGTGTCACCGAGCCCGCCGGTCCTCGCGTGGAGCAACACGCAGGGCCCAGTGAGCTTGCCGGGTCTCTCCAGCTCCGCCACGTAGATGCGGGGTCGTGCAATGGATGCGAGGTGGAGATCGCCTCGGTGTTCGGGCCCGTCTACGATGCGGAGCGCTTCGGAGCGCGTTTGGTCGCATCGCCTCGCCATGCCGACGGGCTTCTCGTGACCGGGGTGGTCACCAGGAACATGGCCGTACCCTTGCTCAAGACTCTCGAGGCCACTCCACGTCCGCGCGTGGTTATCGCCGTGGGCGATTGCGCACTCAACTGCGGTGCGTTCAAAGGTGGGTACGGCGTAGTGGGGGCGGTGTCCGAAGTGGTGCCCGTCGACATCGAAGTCCCCGGTTGCCCACCCGATCCGATGGCCATAGTCGATGCCCTGCGATCGGTCACTCGCAGATGACGACAGGGGAATTCATTGCCGCGGGTGCGCTCGCCGGCGTCGCTGCCGCGGCCCTGGGGGCGTCGTTGCCTCGGCACTTCCGGGCTGCCGGCGCGGCGGCGCTGATCTGGGTTGCCTGTGCATTCGAGACGCTGGCCGCGATCGAGGTGCTGGCTACGGGGCACCCTGTCGCATTCCACTCGTCCACCCTGCTTCCACTGACCGGAGTGGAGATCGTATTGACTCCGCTCGGCGCACTCTTCGTGCTGCTGGTGGCACTGGTATCAGCGCCGGCTTCGCTCCATGCCGTGGGCTACGCGCGCCACGGCCTGGATACCCGGACGGCCGCGAGCGCCTTCCCACTTTTCGTGACCTCGATGCTTCTCGTCCCCCAGGCGGGGAGCGTCGTCACCTTCATGGTTCTGTGGGAGCTTATGGCCCTTCTTTCCCTGCTCCTGGTTCTGGTCGACCAGGCCGGGAACGAGGCGGCCAGAAGCGCGGGGGCCTGGTATGCCGCGCTTACCCATGCCGGTGCCGCAACGATACTCGCGGCCTTCATCCTCTTGGCGGCCGGAAGTCATGGCCAGTCCTTTGCGGCCATCGCCCACCATGCTCCATTGCTCGGGCCGGTTCTCCGCGGCACGGCCTTCCTGGCGGCGCTGGTTGGATTCGGGTCCAAGGCCGGCGTCGTCCCATTCCACGTCTGGTTGCCCAAGGCTCACCCGGAGGCACCTGGACCGGTTTCGGCGCTCATGTCGGGGGCGATGGTGGCGCTCGGCGTCTACGGCATCATCTTGACGGGAGACGTCCTTCTAGGAGGCGGGCCGGGATGGTGGTGGCTCGTGGTGCTGGTTCTTGGCGCCATCTCCGCCCTCTACGGATCCCTTCACGCGGCAAGCAGCACCGACCTGAAGCGACTCCTCGCTTACTCGACCACCGACAACATCGGGCTGGCACTTATGGCGCTGGGCATATCCGGCTACCTGGCAGCCACGCACCACAACCTGCTTGCAGCGTTTTCCATGGTGGCTGCCCTGGTGCTGCTCGTAAACCACGCCGCTTTCAAGGGTGCGCTGTTTCTCTCCGCCGGCTCCGTGCAGCATGCGGCGGGTAGCCGCGACTTGGACCAACTTGGTGGCCTGCTGCGTCGCATGCCCCAGAGCGGAGTGATGTTCCTGATCGCTGCAGCCGCCATCTCCGCCTTGCCGCCTCTGAACGGATTCGTAGGGGAGTGGCTGCTCTTCCAAAGCCTGCTGCATGGCGCCTCCGGCGGCTCTACAGGTGGCGACGTGGCGGTCACGCTGGCCGTGTCCGCGATGGCGCTAACAGCCGGTCTCACAGTCGTGGCCTTTGTCAAGGCGGCGGGGATCGGCTTCCTGGGCCGGCCACGTTCGCAATCGGCTGAGCGCGCGGTCGAAGTGCCGTGGTCGATGCGTATTGGTGTCGGGCTCCTTGTGGCAGTTTGCGTGGTGCTAGGGATCCTGCCCGGCGTCATGCTTCCAGCCGTCGAGCGCGCGACCCGGAGTCTCCTTCACGGGCTGCCCGCAGCGCAGCTCTCCAGCGGCGTGAACCTCCGGCTCGCCGGTGTGCGGGTGGCACTTGCGCCACTTGAGGTGGCCGGTGGACTGGTGGTTGCTTCGTTGGCCGTGATGGGGTTGCGTCGTTCCGTTGCTCGCAGGTCGGCGCCGCGCTCGACGGAGGCGTGGGCCTGCGGGCGCGAATTGCAGACGGCGCGCATGCAGTACACGGCCGCATCGTTCGCCGAGCCCGT
>JAKAOC010000041.1 GCA_021823385.1 Actinomycetes bacterium | reverse complement strand
TAACCAGGTCGGGATCGGGTGCCTCGGGGTGATACAAATAACGCGAGATCGCCTTCTCGTTGATGCGGTCGGCGGGTACTCCGCTCTCCACCAGCTTGCGCACCGCGTCCACGATCTCGGCGCGGCCTCCGTAGTTGAAGGCGAAGGTCAGCGTCATTCGCGTGTTGTCCTTGGTGAGTTCGGTGGCCTCCTCCATGCGCCGCGCCACGCGGCGCGGCACCCGCCAATCCCTGCGCCCGGAAAAGTTGATGCGAACGCCCGCCTCATGGAGCTCGTCGCGGTGCCTGGTGAGAAGCGACTCGTTGAAGTGCATCAGATAGCGCACCTCTTCCACCGGGCGGTGCCAGTTCTCGGTGGAAAACGCAAAGACGGTGAGCCACTTCAGCCCGGCGTCGAGCGCTCCGAAGGCGGTGTCCATCAATGCCGCCTCCCCGGCGCCATGACCCTCGGTGCGCGGCAGCCCGCGCTTCTGTGCCCAGCGGCCGTTCCCGTCCATCACGCACCCCACGTGCACCGGGATGCGCGAACGGTCGAGCAGGGCCAAATAGTCCGTCTCGGCCTCCTCGGATGCGGACATGTGGTTGGGGCTCATTTCATGATCCCTGCCTGGAAAGGCTGCCTGAGAGATGAAGGGTCAACTCGACTCGGGGAATCGCCATCCACATCTCGTAATCGAGGCCCCGCTCGGTGAAGCGGTAGCGGCGCCGGACTGCGTCCACCTGCTTGGCGGTGGGTGAGGCGATCAGCCCGGTCGAGTGAAGGTCGAACACCAGCGCTCCGCCCTCCTCGCGTGCCGGGCCCGTGCCGATCTCGGCCACCCCGGTTGGCTGGGCGATCACGAACTCCGCCTCCATCGAGTCTCCAAGGCGCAGATACCCGCGCTCCTGGTGCATGGGCTCGCCGGTCTCAGGGTTGGTGGTGGTCTGGGTATAGATGACGAAACCCTTGGGCGACAAGGCAAAGGTCAGGGTCTCGAGGTAGGCGAAGTCCGCGATGGTCGGATATGAACCGTGCCCGTGGCCGCGATACTCCCCCTCGATAAAGCTCTTGGCGCCTGAGGAATCCATACCCAGCAATCAGCCTCCCGGTCAGGCGGTCGCTCCCGCCATCAAAACACTAGTTCCCGAAGGACGCTGCGAGCCTTGATCGCCTCGGCGGGCCGGAGGGTCAGATGCCGAACTGGTCGAGGTAGCGGGCTTGGGACTGCCAATCCTTGGCCACTTTGACCACCAGGTCCAGGTAGTAACCCTTAGGCAGCGAACGGCGGACGATGGTGCCCACCCGCTTCAGGTTTTCCCCGTGTTTGCCCAGCACGATAGCCTTCTGGCTGTCGCGCTCGACGAAGATCTCACAGCGCACGTAGCGCTCTTCCACCTCGGTGACGGCGGTGGCGATCGAATGCGGAAGCTCGTCACGCACGATGGCAAGGAGCTCCTCGCGCACCAGCTCGGCAATCCACTCGGTCTCGGTCGTGTCCGCGTGCATGGCGGCGGGGTAATAGGGCGGGCCTGGCGGCATCAAGGCCATGATCTCGCGGCGCAGCTCGGCAACGCCCTCACCGGTGCGGGCGGAGACGGGAAAGTATGCCCCCTTGTTCCAGCCCGACAGCTCCTCCAGCCGCTTTAGCAGATCGGCCGGAGACACCCGGTCGATCTTGTTGACCACCACAAAGCACTCCACGGGCGCGGAGTCCAGGACACGCTTGTCCCCCGGCCCTGTGGGCGACGCGCCGTCAACCACCACCACGACCAGGTCGACGTCACTTGCCGCTTCGGTCGCGGTCAGGTTGAGCCGAGCGCCCATCGGGCTGCGCGGGCGGTGTACTCCAGGAGTGTCGACCAGCACCACTTGGCAGTGGTCCTCGGTTATGATCCCGCGAACCTGGGTACGGGTGGTGTTGGGCTTGTCGGAGACGATGGTCACCTTGGTTCCCACCAGGGCGTTCACCAGTGCCGACTTGCCGACGTTGGGCCTGCCCAGGACAGCCACGAAACCGGAGGTGAAATCCTCCCACGCCTCGCTCACCCTCCCTCCTCGATGGAGAGTGGCTCCTCCTCGACGCGCTCGAGCCTGACGCTGACGATGCGGTTGGCGACCATCTTCTCCGCCACCAGCTGGTAGGCGCCGGTGCGTGCGGTTTCGCCCTCGATGGGAAGGTGCCCCAGCAGTTGAAGGAAGAGGCCCCCGACGGTGTCCCAGTCTCCGGTGGGCAGCTCTAGTTCGAGCGTCTCGTTCAGCTCGTCGACGGCGGCGGTGGCCTTGATGAGCCATCGGCCCGGCTCGACCTCGACGACTTCGGCCTCATACAGGTCGAACTCGTCGGTGATCTCTCCCACCAGCTCTTCGATCAGGTCCTCCATCGTGACCAGGCCGGCCGTGCCTCCGTATTCGTCGACGACGATGACGATGTGATACTTGCCCGCCTGCATCTCACGCAGCAGGATCGAGGTCGGCTTGGTCTCCGGGACGAAGACCGCCTTGCGCTGGATGTCGGTCACCATGGAGGAGCCCAACCCCGAGCGATAGGCGCGCATCAGGTCCTTGGCGTGCAGGATGCCGGTGACATTGTCGAGCGAATTGCGATAGACGGGCAGGCGGGAATAGCCCTTGTTCAGAGCCAGCTCCAAGGCCTGCTCGACGGTGAGGTCATGCTGGGCGGCCACCATGTCGAGGCGCGGGACCATGATCTCGCGGGCCACGGTGTCGCCGAATTCGATCACGGAGGCGATGAACTCCCGCTCCTCGTTCTCGATGACCTCCTCCTCGGCCGCGGCATCCGCCATGGCCAGGAGCTCCTCCTCGGACACCTGCGAAAGGGCGGCATAGGGGCGCCCCCTCAACACCAGGTTTGTGATCCCTCCCACGAACCACGAAGCCACCCTGATCAGCGGAAATCGCACCAGCGCCTGGATGAGCGGAGCGGAGAAGAGTGCGGCCGATTCGGGATGCGATACGGCGTAATTCTTGGGAAGGGCCTCGGCCGCCACGAAGATGACCAGCACTTCGAAGACGATGGCCACCGTCACGCCCAGGGCGCCGAAGAGGCGCTCCGCGATGACGCCGACCAGCGTCGCTGCCACCAGCTGGGATACCAGGGTGGACAGGAGGATGGCGTTCAGGAATGCGCTCGGGTGCTCGATCAGCTTGGCGAGCAGCTTGGCGCCTCTGCGCTTCTGCTCGATGAGAGCCTGGGCCTTGACACGCGATATGCGCGTCAACGAGGTCTCGGCCAGGGCCATGAAGCCGGAGAAGGCGATCAGCACCACAACCACGATGCTTATGACCGTTTCCGACGTTCCCCATCGCGTCGCGGCGACGGCTGCGATCACCAGCAGCACCTCTGACTCGACTCTGCCGCCGGCCGGCACGACCGCCACGGGCGCGCACGCCCGGGTCGTATACCGACGTTGCCAAGGCCGGCCATCTAGCGGCTGACCCCATAGTAGAACTCGGCGAGCAACTCCTGCTCGCGCGACTCCATTACCTCTGCTTCTTCGTCGATCTCATGGTCCATGCCCGAGAGGTGCAAGAGGCCGTGCACCACCAGAAGGGCGATCTCGTCCTGCATGGTCCCGTTGTGGCTGCCCCCCGCATGTTCGGTGGCGTTGGCCGCCGCGACCTGTGGGCAGATGAGGATCTCGCCCAGGATGCGCGGGATCTCAAGCCCGAACTCGGGCTCGAAGCTGATGGCGAAGGAAAGCACGTCGGTCGGCCCTTCGTGGTGCATGTGCTCCTCGTTCAGGACCGTGATCTCCTCGGGTGAGACGAAGGAGAGATTGCACTCCGCCTCCCCTTCCACGCCGATCGCCTGTGCGCACTGCGCCAGCAGGCGCACGAATCGCTCGGGCTCGGGCACCTCGACGCCGCTTGAATCGCTGAAGTCAACCGAAATCGCCACGCTGGCCATCCAATCTACGGCCGTCCCGTCCAAACCGGCGGCACGGCTCCGCTCCGCCCTCAGGAGGTGCGAGCCTGCTCATCGCGCTCATAGGCGGCGATGATATCGGAGACGATACGGTGGCGGACCACGTCCCTGCGGTTCAAATGGACAAAGGCCACGCCTTCGATCCCGGTCAGCAGCCGCTCGAGCCCGGCCAGGCCGCTGCGGCCTTCGGCAATGTCAACCTGGGTGACGTCTCCGGTGATCACCACACGTGACCCGAAGCCGATCCGGGTCAGGAACATCTTCATCTGCTCGGGAGTGGTGTTCTGCGCCTCGTCCAGAATTATGAAGCTGGAGTTCAGGGTGCGGCCGCGCATGAAGGCCAGCGGCGCAACCTCTATGGTTCCACGCTCCAGAAAGCGGCCCACCGTCTCCGGCTCCAGCATGTCGTAGAGGGCGTCATAGAGAGGGCGCAGATAGGGGTCCACCTTTGCCATCAGGTCTCCCGGCAGGAAGCCCAGCCTCTCGCCCGCTTCCACGGCCGGCCTGGTCAGGATGATGCGATTCACGCTCTTGTCCTGCAACGCCTGCACGGCCTGGGCAACGGCGAGATAGCTCTTACCCGTGCCGGCGGGACCGATCCCGAACGTGATGACGTTGGCGGAAATCGCGTCGCTGTAGCGCTTCTGGCCTGCCGTCTTGGGCTTGACGTAACGTCCGTGGCTGGCCTTGACGATGCGCGACGTAAGCACATCCGATGGACTGATGTCGGCCTTCACCATGTCTATGGTTCGGCTCACCCCGCCCGAATCGAGGCGTTCGCCGGATTCGAGCAGCACGATCCATTCGCGAAAAAGCTTGGCCATTGTGTCCGCATCGGGCCCGTCCAGGGTGATCTGGTTGCCACGCACCACAACTGACGTGTCGGGGAAGGACTGCTCGGCGATGCGCAGAAACTCGTCGGCGTTGCCCACCAGGCCCGCCATCAAGTGGTTCCCCGGGACAAGGACGACCACGGCTTCAGACATCCGCCACGCCCGGGCTCTCCGCAATGTAGCTATTCAGCAATCATCCTCCAGGATCTGCCTTTAAACCTACCAGCCCAGGCGGCCGCGAAGCCTGCAAAGGTTCGGATGCCACCGCCTCATACACTCACGCCTACCCGGCAAGAAGGTGAGTGCCCGGTCGAGCCGTCTCCGGGCCGCGGCCAAGTGCGGCTGCAATGGCCCGGACGGATCAAAAAGGGCTCCGGCCGTTGATTCGCCGTCGCCGGGAACCGATTCCCGAAAGACCGGCCGAGCGCCTATTTCTCCTTTTTGATGGGGCGGGTAACCGAAGAAAGGCTTCCCGGCACGACCCGCTGCGCCTCGACGAAGGCGACCATGTCGCTGTATTTGAAGCGAATGACCCGCCCCATGTGGTGCGCGGGCAGCGACCCGGAATCGACGAAGCGGTAAAGCGTCTGCAAGCTCACGCCTAGGTACTCGCACGCTTCCTTGGAGCTGAGCCAGGTGATCTTCTCGATCGGCGACTCGTTAGTGGGCGCCATGCCGATGCCTCCTTGATTTGCACGGGCCGACGCTATGGTCGGCACTACATGAATGTGCTTCAGAAATTTAGCGCACTTTCCATCACTTACCAGAAATTCTTATTATATTTTGTTGATAATCATCAAAAAGTTCGGCTCTCCCGGTCGCCTTAGGCCACAACGACACCTTCGATCGGAAGGAAAGCCATGCGCGCGCCAACTCTCGGCAGACTGCCAGGGCGCACTTCGAAACCGGCTGCGCCTCGCCAGGCCCGGCCGGCCGTCCGCCGCCAGTGGGTGGCTATCGGTCTGTCCGTGGCGGCGATTGCGGCCTCAGGCGCAGACCTTGCCGCCAATGCCGCCCAGCCCACTCGCGTCGAGCAGGTAGCCATCGCCGCCACCGCCCTGTCGGCCGGGACAGTCGTCACAGCCGCGGACCTCTACAGAGTGGCCATGCAGGTGCCACGCGGAGTATCCCTTCCTCCACCGCTGACGCTCGGCAACTTGGTCGGCCGCGTTCTGCTCATCCCCGTCGCACGGGGCCAGGAGGTCTTCGCCAACGAAGCCGCCGCACCCAGATCCGGCAAGGCCATGAGACAGATCTCCTTCGGGTTGCCCTTGTCGCACGCCCTCGCAGGCGCACTGGCGGTCGGCGACCGCGTCGACGTGCTCGCCACCTCGGGAACCGGGAGCGGGGCGATAACCACCGTGCTGGGCCGCGGCCTTGCCGTCACCGCGGTGACGGTGCCCCAAGCCGGCTTATCCGCGGCTTCGGACCCCACCATTGCAGTAACGCTTGCCTGCCCGGACTCGGAGACCGCGCTGCAGATAGCCAACGGCGCCTCCAGCCAGACCATCTGGCTCGATCTTGCCAACGGTGTCGCCCCTCCGGACGACCCGGGGACCTACCAGCTGAGCTTCTCGGGATAGCCGCCATGGAAATGCAGGAACGTTATCCCGAGCGCCTCTTCGAGGCCGCGGCGCCACCACTGCTGGACCAGGCCAGAGTCATCGCCATGGCCCGCGGTTCACAGCAGTGGGTGCGCGATCTGAACCGCTGGGCAAACGGGTCGGTTGTCGAGATGAGCCTCTCCGTGATCCTTTCGTTGGAGGAGCTCGCCGAGGCGCTGGCGGCTCCGGCCGAGCCGGCACTCGTGGTGTTGGACGCCGAAAACACCGAGGCAATCGCGGCCACCCGGGCACTTGCGAATGCCAAAGTCCGCATCATGGGAGTGGCCACGCTTCCCCTTCCGCGGGAGCCGGAGGGGCTCGACGCCCTGGTGAGCTTCCCCTTTTCGCCCGAGACGATCGCCGCCCAGCTGGCGGCCGTTCCCCGCCCGGCCGAACCGGCCGGGGGAGGGGCGGTCGCCCACACCTGGACGTCCTCGGCCGTGGCCCCGGGACCGGGTCCGCGAGGGCTGGTCACCGGGGTTCTGGGTGCGCGAGGCGCCGGGTCGTCGACGGTTGCCATGGCAGCCGCGCAGGCCCTCGCCACCCGTTCCTCGGTGGCGGTAGTGGACCTGGGGGCGGAGGCATCCCTGGCCATGTACCACGACATCGACCCAACCGGGCCTTCGCTGGTCGAGCTGGCTCGTGCGGCGGCCCGGGGTCCACTGGCCGCCAAGCAGGTCCACGGCTGCTGCCTGCCCGCACTTTCGCGCGGCTACCTGCTCCTGGCCGGAGCAAAGCGTCTCGACGACGTGACGTTGCTGTCATCAGCCGCCATCACCGAGGTGGTTCGCGCCATGGCAGCAAACTTCGACCACGTGGTGATCGACCTTGATTCGGCGACGATTGGATCATCCACCTCCGCGTCGGCCGCTGATGCGGCACTCGCGCTCTGCGACCGGGTGGCACTGGTGGCCGACGCGTCGTTGCACGGCGTGCACGGAGGTCTGCGCATCCTCGAGCGCCTCCTCGACTCAGGATTGGCGCCCGAGCGCATCGCCCTGTGCATGAACAGGGCGCCGAGAGCCACTTTCACAAGGCGTCCCACGGCACTCAAGGAGATCACGGACTTCGCGGCAGAGGAGGTGGGCACCCGGCATCCCGGGCATAAGCCACCTGCCATCTTTTCACTTCCCGAACAGCGCGGAGTGGAGAGTGCCCACGAGGAGGTGGGTCGAATCCCGGCCGTCATAGGCCAGGAGCTGGCCTCCTGGCTCGACACCGCGAATGACCGCCCGCCGCGCACGGCCGGGCCCGAGGCTCGAATGCCCTCGACCAGGCGCAGACGCCGGAGCGCGCAATGGTAATGATCAGAGCGGCCGCCGGCGCTCCGCCACCAGCTCGCCTAGCAGGCTCTCCACACCGGCTCCGGCACGGACGTAGTGGTCCTCGTCGCCGGCGGGCTCGAGGTAGCCCCGACTCACCAGCATCGAGATGGCGGCTCTGGTGGAAAGCTCCGCCGCAAAGAAGAGCCCCGGGGGAATGCTTTGGCCGTAGATCCCGCGCACGGCTTCGGCCACCGGGGTCCGAACCGCCGAGAAGGCCTCGAGAACCTGGCCGATGCGGTAGAGGCGGTGCGAAATGTAGTAGTCCAGGACGTCCGCCGCGCTCTCCTCCGAGAGTTCGGGCCCGTGCCCGGGATACATGCCCTTGGGCTGGGCGCCCTCCAGGTGGAGCAGCGACTGCAGGTACCGTTCGAGGTCCCCGTCCGGGTATGCCACTACAGAGGTCCCCCTGCCCAGGACGTGGTCACCGGTCAGCGCCCTCCCCGATGGCAAGGTGAAGCACAGATGGTCGGCGGTGTGGCCCGGCGTGCGCATGGCGGTCAGGCGCTGCCCATCCACCTCGATGGAGTCGCCTTCGGAGACAAGCACCGCCGGTCTGGCCGGATCCTCGAGCGCGCCTGCAAAGATGGGGACGCTCCACTCGCGTGAGAAGCGGTGCGCCGACTCGGCATGGTCGATGTGATGATGGGTGAGCACCACTCCGCGCGGGTCGAGTTCCCGATTCTCGATCTGCGCCGCTATCCGGACGAAGTGGGCATCGTCCACCGGCCCGGGGTCCACAAGGTATGCGCCTCCGTTGCGGCCGTAGACCAGGTAGGTGTTGGTGCCGTCCAACGTCATGGGCGAGGCGTTTGGCGCGAGGATCCTTACCACCCCCTCCTCCAGCTCCGCGATCTGGGGCATGGCCCCGAGCGGCGTCAGGCCGTCGCGTGGATCGGTCGGTGCAGAAGCGCTCATCGCCGCGGCCTCCGTTGCTCAGGGTTGTAGGCGGGGATCTTCACGACGCCGATTCTAAGCATGCGGCCCTGACTGGAGCCAGCGGCTCACTCAGCGGCGGCAGGCAGTTCGTCGTCGACAAGGATCTCTCCCGCCTGATGATGAACGAAGTGGCGCCCCCGCAGCGCGGAAGCGATTCCGGCTGCGATGCAGAGGATGGCGGCCACGGTGAAGGCGATCCCGATCCCGTGCTTGAAGGCTGCCGATAT
Source organism: Actinomycetes bacterium (assembly GCA_021823385.1). The sequence goes on along the minus strand of JAKAOC010000041.1, from coordinate 1,332 downwards.
GAGGCTCGGGAAGTAGGACTTCGAGGTCAGCAGGGCCGCGGAATGCGCCGGGAGCTTCGAGAGCGAATTGCCCAGCAGCACCTTGATCGGATTGAAGCCGAGGAATGCGCCGAAAAGGCTGGCAACCGCGGGCAGGTGCGCGACCGTATTGGCCTGGGCGGCGGGCAGACCCGCCTTGGTCAGCCCTCCGAAGAGCTGCCCCGGGAGCGTGGCGCTCAGACCAACGATCATGAGCGAGAAGAAGACACCGATCGAAAGCACCTGGCCGGTGTTGGTGAGCGTGGCAAGCACCCCCGAGGCGGTGCCCCTGGAGCGGGCGGGCACCGAGTTCATAACCGCGGTTGTATTGGGGGCGGCGAAAAGGCCGAAGCCGATTCCGTTCAGGAAGATTACGGGCGCAAAGAACCAGTAGCTGAAGTTGACCGGAACGGCCAGGAGCAGCAGAAACGAGGTGGCCGCCACCGCCATCCCCAGCGTGGAGAACGCTCTCGCCCCGTATCGGTCTGATAAGTAGCCCGAGGCGGGTCCGGCAAGGAGAAAGCCGACCGTCAAGGGCAGCATGTAGATGCCCGCCCAAAGCGGTGTCTGGGCGAAGTCGTACCCGTGCAAAGGTAGCCAGATACCCTGCAGCCAGAGGATGAGCATGAACTGCAGGCCGCCGCGGCCGATCGAGGCCAGCAGGTTCGCGAAGTTTCCGGCGGCGAATGCGCGCAGCCTGAACAGTCTCACGTCCAGCATGGGCTCGGCCACGTGCCGCTCGATAACGAAGAAGGCGATCAGGAGCGCCAGGCCGCCCAGCCCCTCGGCCATGATTGCCGGGGTTGTCCAGCTCATGCTGTGCCCGGGCGAGGGCTGGGTTCCATAGGTGATCGCGATGAGGATCAGCACCAGGCCCGCCGCAAAGACGGACGAGCCCAGGTAGTCGATCTTGGCGTGCTTGCGAGGGGCCACCGAGACCAGCTTGAAGTAGGCCCAGATGGTGCCGAAGGCTCCGAATGGCACCGAGATGGCAAAGACCAGCCGCCAGTTGATGTCGGCCAGCACGCCTCCGACGATGAGGCCGAGAAACGCCCCCGAAAGACCGGCGACCTGGTTGATCCCCAAAGCCATTCCACGCCTTGCGGGCGGGAAGGCGTCGGCCAGGATCGCATTGGAGTTCGCAAAGAGAAGCGCGCCGCCCACGCCCTGGACGATCCGCATCGCCACTATGAAGGCGGCCGCCGAGCTCCCCTTGCCCGGGGTCAGCGCCAGGGCGAGTGATCCGAGCGTGAAAACAAGAAAGCCGAAGTTGTAGAGGCGCACCCGCCCCAACAGGTCACCGAGGCGGCCCAA
>JAKAOC010000040.1 GCA_021823385.1 Actinomycetes bacterium | reverse complement strand
CACCGCGTTACTGAACAGGCGAGGAGTGGGGACTTTTCTTGGCCATCAGTGGTGACCCCAGATGGCCATCAGTGGGGACTTCTCGGTGGCCACGGACACGGGCGGCGTCAAGGTGGGAGCCCAAGGTGCCGATTATCTTTATGGGCTTACCAATGGCGCCAGGCTGGACTGAACCGCGATTGACTGCGCCGGCGGAAGAGAAACCGGATACCCGCCAGCTCAGCTCGGCGTCCGGTCAAAACCACGCTCAGCGCCGCCACGTCGACAATACTTTCCTAGGGACCTGACTAATGACAGCCGAGGCAGCACCAGATCGCCAATGGTTCGATATCACTCACTCCTCGGCATCCTTGAACAAGACCGTGGCCGCCTGGATGCGGCCCTTCTTCTCCAATCCCGGCCCGGTCGCCAGCGCTATCGAACTCATAGGAGCCCTCGCCGTCGTCTCGGTACTGCCGCTGCGCCACTGGCCGGGCCCCGCATTCATCGTTCTTGTCATCGCCCTGGTGGCGGCCCTGTCCAACGCCGGTGTGCGACTGGTTGTCGGCAAACGGCTACCCCCCTGGAGTCTCCAGGTCGACGTCCTGCTCGGCAACGTCTTCGTCAGTATCATCACCGGCGCCGGGGCCTCCGGACATGTGAACTTGGCGAACCTCTATCTACTCGTCGAAGTCTTCGCCGTGCTTTACCTGCCGTTGCGCTCGGCGCTCTACCACCTCGCAGGCGCCGGAGTTGCCTACGCCCTCGTGCTCGCGGTCGGCCCCAAGACCGTCGAGCCGCCGGTCATCGCTTGGCTATCGGTGTTCGGGACCGGTGCGGTCCTGGCGGTCGTCGTGGCCGGTCTAATGAGCGTGCTTCGCAGCACAGCGAGAGAAGATTCCCTCACCGGGCTGGCCAACAGGCGCGCCTGGGACGAGCGCCTCGAGGTCGAGCTTGAGCGGGCAGCGCGCTATGGCACTCCTCTATCGGTCGTGGTGCTGGACATCGACGGATTCAAGTCTGTCAATGACAGCAACGGGCACCTTGCCGGGGACCGCCTGCTCCAGTCGGCCGCTCGCTCCTGGGAGTCGATGACGCGCGGTGGCGGAGACCTTGTGGCCCGCATCGGCGGTGATGAGTTCGGACTGCTCGCCCCTGGATCCGATGAGCTCGGAGCTCACGCTCTCGCCCGGCGTCTAGTCCAGGCACTGCCGGAAGGCGTCTCCGCCTCTGTCGGAGTCGCCACCTGGGACCACGTCGAGGGTGCGGCCAACCTGCTGCGCCGCGCTGACCAGATGATGTACCAGGCCAAACGTCGGCGCCGACTAGGCGATGATCCGCACGCGGCCTGATCGGCGGGACGGCACAGGATCGTAAGACCGGCAGCGGTCGACGGCTCACCCTGGCTTCCCGGTACCCACAGCGAGCGCATCCGGTGCCAATACGTCAGTGCGGACTACGCCATCGCAGAGATGGACGACAGCAAGGTGCCGAGCATTGGTTCGGATCCTCTCCGTCAAGCACCTTGGCGAACGTCTTGATGACGCGAGGTTGTCAAGGACAGTGTCCACGCCGTCGTCATGGCGTCCAGCCGGCAATACCTGACAACTGGACTTGTGTTGCGGGAGGATCGAAGGCTCAAGGATTTCGCAGATCATGCCGAAGAAATACAGGACTGTGGTCCGGCCGTGCGCCTTTTGCGGCCCTCTCGGGTCTGGCCTATGCCCGAGCGGTTCCGCGGACTATACCCGGGCCGCAGACATTGCCATAAAGACCGGGGCGTGCTCGACCGGGCCGGAATGGGAGAGTCGGGTGATCGAGAGCTATACGGGTCGGCACACGGTGCGCCTGTCCGTCAAGAGCCTGCTTGCCAACCTGGCGCACCCGCCATTCTCCGACCGCCGGTTCTGGTCTGCCCAGGCCATGGTGGCGGCCGTATTTATGGTCCATCTGGCGGGAGACCTCGCCAACAAACGCTTCTTGACACCCGTTCCGGGCTTCGTGTGGATCCTCCTGCTCTTTGTTCCCGTCATATATGCGGGCATGGCTTTCGGCCTGGTCGGATCGCTAGGTACCGCGCTCACCGGCATCGTGGCCATGGCGCCTCTGGAGATCGTTCTTCCGCACAACCCCACCGAGCTGTGGGGAATCTGGGCAAGCTTTGCCACCGTGTTTGTCACCGCTGTCCTGCTGGGCGTCAGCTTCGACGAGACCCGTGCCGCGGCAGAGTCCCTTGCCGCCGCCGAGGTTCTCGCCAAGAGCGAAGAGGGCTTCCGTCTCGCCTTCGAGTACAACATGGCCCCCATGGCCGTGGCCACTCTGGAGGGAGACGTCCTGCAAGTCAACCGTGCGTTCTGTGAGATGCTCGGGCGATCACCGGAGGAGTTGACCGGGGTCAACTTCATGGACTACACCCACCCCGAGGATCTTGAGGCCACCTACCGGATCAATGCCCAGCTCGCCAGAGGTGAGGCGGATCAGCTGCGCTACACCAAGCGCTACCTGCGCAAGGATGGAGGGGTGGTGATCGCCGAGGTGGCGAGGTCCCTCGCCCGTGACAAGAGCGGAGAGCCGGCTTTTGCGATCAGCTCGATCAGAGACATCACCGAGGAGCGAACCCTAAGCGCCCAGCTCTCCCACCTCGCCTTGCACGACCCTCTAACCGGACTGCCCAACCGCGTCCTTTTTGCCGACCGCCTTCCTCGCGCGCTGCAGAGAGGATTGCACAACGCCGGCATGACCGCCCTCTTCCTGCTCGATGTCGACGACCTGAAAGGCGTCAACGAGACGCTCGGGCACCAAGCCGGCGATCAGCTCATCCAGGCCCTGGCCCGGCGCCTGGAGAACGTGGCCGGCCCCACCGACACCCTGGCGCGCTTTACCGGTGACACCTTTGCCTACCTGGCAGATGGGCTCGGGGGCTCAGACGAGGCCATGGCACTCGCCAAACGCCTGCTCGGCGTGCTGGATGAGCCCTTCGTCCTGGCGGGGGCGGAGGTGAAGAAAACCGCCAGTCTGGGCGCGGTGCTATGCGATGTCACCGAACAGATGAGTCCCGATGCGCTCCTGCGCAACGCCGACACCGCGCTGCATGAAGCCAAGCGCCGGGGCAAGTCCCAGATGGTGGTGTTCGATCCGGAGATGGCCAGCCGCACCTCCAAGAGTTTCCAGCTCGGCCAGCACCTCTCCAAGGCGGTTGCCCGCGGCGAGATCTCCATGCACTACCAGCCGATCGTGCACCTCGCCCGCGGCGACATCGTTGGCTACGAGGCATTGATGCGCTGGCAGCACCCCGAGCATGGCCCGGTGCCGCCTGATGCCTTCATTCCCTTGGCGGAACAGAGCGACCTTATCGTCGAGCTCGGCCGCTTTGCACTTGGCCAGGCAACGGCCCAGGCGGCGGGGTTGGAGAGCTCTGGCAGTGGCTCCGCCGCCCCGTATGTCGCGGTCAACCTCTCCGCCCGCCAGTTCCGCGATCCCAACCTGATCGCGACCATCGAGGAGGCGCTCGCCTCGAGCCGTCTGGCGCCGGAGCGCCTTGTGCTCGAGATAACCGAGAGCACCGCTCTATCGGATATCGAATCGGCAATCAGGACCATCGAACACCTCCAGCGTCTCCGGGCCTCGGTGGCGCTGGATGATTTCGGCACCGGCTACTCCTCGCTCTCCTACCTTGCGATGCTGCGCCCCGACATCATAAAGATCGACCGCAGCTTCGTCGGGTCCGCGCATCGCAGCGCCTTTGCCAGACGCCTGCTGGAAGCGATGGTCTCGCTCTGTCACGTGCTCGATGTGACGGTCGTCGCCGAGGGAATCGAGACAAAAGAGCAACTGGCGCTGCTGCGCCAGCTCGGGTGCGAACTCGGCCAGGGGTTCCTGTTCTCAGCCGCGGTCCCGGCCGCCGAACTGGAGGGGATGCGCGCCAAGGTGCTTCGCAGCCCGGCCCTAAAGGCTGCCCGGCCGCCCTCGTAAACCCGGCTAAGGTTCTCCACGCCGAAGGCGCATGGCGGGGGCTCGGAGATAAATGTCGGGCCCCGGGCCGGTGTCGTCAACCTGGTCGATCGTCTGGTTTTCCGAGATTGTGTCCCGAATCTTGTGCAGATTCGCGTGGCACCTAGAGAATCTTCACCGATGTTATCGCGCCGGGTCCGCGCAGTGGCGACCGAGCCCAACTTTGATACCGGGACGATGGCTTATCGGCTGTGGATTTGGTGACAAAGGCGCCGCATGCGACCTGGAGGGGTCTGACGGGTCCCACCCGCCGCGAGGCACTTCCCGGGCCGCCATTTCTTGACATGCAGCGGGATTCTGACGCGGACCCGTCGCGGAGGCGGTTACGGCTGCCTGGGGGTCCTCGGGCGGGTGCCGGACCTCGGACCGCGGTGGCTACCCGCGGCCGGGTCGAGGTGGGCATGGGTCACGGCGCCCGCATCGCCGGGGCGCGGACGGGCTCCGACGCCACTGTTTCCGCCGGTGTCCGGCAGGTGAGCAGGAGATTCCTATCCCGGGGCCGAAGGAGCGTTTTACGCCAGCGCCGCCAACACACGCGTCGTCGAGTCCTCCAACCGAGCGGTGGCATCGGGAGTGAGCGCCTCACATAACCAGTCCCAATGCAGTGAGACGGTATCACCTACGCTTGGCCGGCCGCCGGCGTCGCCGAGCATGGCCGGCATTCCCACTCGCACCTTCTCCGTGCGCAACTCGCCCTCTGCGAGCGAATGCCCGTCGAAAACGAGCTCACGGCTCTCCACCCAGGCATGGGTCCCCTCGATGCCAAGGACCACACCCTTGCGGATCCTGCAGTCTTCCAGTATGGATAGAACCTTGGCCGGGCCACCCCTGCGCAGGACGCCCAGCCAGGGGTAGACCACCAACACGTGGTAGTTGTGCTGGAGTGGTGCGCCCCGGCCCAGAGGGGAGACGAGCTCCGCCTCGCCGCGTCCGGTACGAATTTCCATCTGGGCTACCGACGAGGCAGCAAAGTCGTGCGCGGCAACGCGCGAGGCCATCTCCCCGCCCAGCCAGTAGGCATCGACCACGGTGTCGTCGAGGGGATCGGCCAGTCCGTTGGCGCGGGCGATCAGCTGAAGGTAGGGCCAGGCTCCGCTGAACTGGCGCGCAATGGCGTCCACCCCGCCTTCGGTCAAGGCACCCGCCCTGGCGGCGGCAGTCAGCATGGCCGGGTCGTCGGGTCCGCAGTAGCCGAGCTCGTTGGGCGGATAGGCGTAAAGCGCGAAGCGGCGCCTTCCGCGCGCGGCGGAGTCCTCCGCGCGGCCGGGGTCGGGCTCCAAGCCCTACTCCTCGCTCTGGGCGGTCCAACCGGCGTCAAGGCGCAGGAGCTCCTCGAAGGCCGCATCGATCTCGGACGCCTCTTCGGGGGTGAGGATCTGGATCACCATGCCGGCGTGGACGAGCACCCGCTCGCCGCCTTCGAGCTCGGGAAAGAGCAGGCCGTTGTAGGGGCGGACCTCACCTGCCAGTTCGACCATTGCCACCGGCCCGTCGATGCTTCGGACCGTTCCTGGGATGCTGACGCACATGTCGGATTCTCCAACTTTCCTGTCCGCCCCGAGCCTTCTAGCCGGAACGTGGCCCTACCCGAATGCTTAGCAGCTCTTCTTCGGCCACCAGTGCATTTTCCGGGTCGTCGAGCGATGGGAAGTAGACGGGGACGCGCACCGTCGCGAGAGCCGACCGGGTCTGTTCGCGCAGGATTCGGTTCTGTGCGAACAGGTTACCGGCGCAAACGATGGCCCGGGGCTGCCAGTCCTTGAGAAGCCGTACCATCGCGGTACCCACGAAATTGCCGAGGGAGACGAAGACGGAGCGGCCAAGAACGTGGCGCTCCACGCCCGCGATCCGGTAGCTCATGACACTGCGCACCAGCCGGGCGCTTTCGAGGTGGTAATGCCCGGCGCCGGGGGCAACGAAGGTGTCCACCTCGACCGCCTCGGGATCAGGTGCCATGGCCGCGGCCACGTCACCCTCCTGCATCCCGATCACCAGCGAAGTGGCGGCGAACAGCCAGCCGGGTGCCGAGGATGCGATTGCGCCAACACCTGAGTCGAAGGCCTCGACGGAAGCAGCCAGCTCCGGGAAGGCGCGCCGGTAGTTGGCCACCAGGCGAGGGCCGTTCTCGTCGATGCCGGCCACCGCTGCGAGCAGGTCGGCGCCGCGCATGGGAAGCGCGCTGAAGCCGATTAGCGGGGATACCTTTCCGTCGGGGTCCACCGCGGCGATCATGGAGTTCGGGTCGTCGAAGGAGAGCCAGGCCACAGCTACCGCCTGGTCCACCATGCCGTAGCGCGCCAGCGCTTCCGAGAGACGGGGGAACTCGCTCATCTGGGAACCTCCGAGAGGGAGCGGACTATCTCGGAGATCTCGATCCTGCGGACCTGGGTGGCCTTTACACCAAGGCGCGCCAGCTCGTTCACCCCGGTGAGGACGAACTCCTCGAAGCGCGCCTCCAGCTCTGGGGTGAGGCCCAGTTCGAAGCTGAGCGCGTCGCCCGGGACTATGCCGATCAGCACCATGTCGATCGGCGTGCCGAGGCCGGCGGAGAGCTTGAAAAGGTGCACCGGATCGACCTCGTGCGCCGTTGGACGCATGCTTGGGCCGAGATCGCCGAGTATCCCCGAGTCGAGCCGATAGATGGACCCCGGCTCGGCCTCGGTGGCCACGGCATCCATCACGATGACCGGGCCGTCTTCGCCGATCATCTCCATCAACCCGAAGCCGGCCAGTCCGCCGTCGACGACCTCGACTTCGGGTTCGAACGTGAAACATTCGGCGATGCACTTGGCGGCATAGACTCCGATGCCCTCGTCCCTGTAGAGGATGTTGCCCATTCCCACGACGCGTGGCTCGGTCATTGCCGCGGACCGCCTCGCTTCACGTACTTGTAGCCGCCGAAGGAGATGACGATGTCGCCTTCCTTCCACATGATCGAGCGCCATATCTCGTAATAGATGTGGAACACCGCCCAGGCGATGATGATCCAGGCCGTAACCAGGTGGGTCTCACGCACCCCGACGTTGCCGCCGAAGACGGTGAGCGTCCAATCGGTGACGAAGTGGAGCAGCCTCGGCCACCAGCTTCCGACGGTGGAGATGTTGGCGCTGAAGGCCGCCACGTAAAGCTGAAAGCCGGTGAAGAGCTGGGTCAGCATCACCACGTGGAAGAAGAGGAACAGCACCGCCAGGAAGGGGTCCCGCTTGGAGGTGTCCAGTCTCTTGCGCCGGTTGAAGGTGACGAAGTTTAGGAGGGCCTCCTTGAACTGGGTGAGGTTCTCGGGGCTCGGTCGCAGGTCGGTGATGTCCTTGTGCTTGGTGGAAAAGACGTACAGGTAGGCGATGAGGAACATCGATACGTCCAGGATCAGCGCCCCGTAGAAGTGAATTGCACGGTTCCAGGCCATGAAGTAGGTGGCCGCGTCCGCCGAGGTAGGGTTGGGGGCGTAATACGGGTTGGCGATGTAGAGGCCGGTGATGAAGCACACCACCACCGCCAGAGCCTGGAACCAGTGGATGGCCCGCCAGGTCGCCGTCATGCGCGGCACCCTCACGACCTGCACCACCGGCTCCTCGCTCGCATTTGGCCCGGGGCCGGGCTGGAGTTCGAGCTCTTTCTTGCTCATATCGGCCTCCTAGCCCCCGAAGCCGGTGACGCTGCAGGCGCCGTCGGTCGGGACCACCGAGTATGTGCCCAGGTCTTTGCCGCGTGCGTCCACGAGATGCACTGCGCAGGCCAGGCAAGGGTCGAAGCTGTGGATCGTCTGTAGGATCTCCAGTGGCTCGTCGGCCTTGGCGAGCTTCACGCCGACCAGCGCCGACTCGAAGGCGCCGGGGCGCCCCTGGCCGTCCCGTGGCGAGCCGTTCCAGGTGGTTGGCACCACGGCCTGGTAGTTCTCGATCTTGCCGCCGCTGATTTTCACCCAGTGCCCGAGCGCACCCCGAGGAGCTTCCGAGAAGCCGTAACCCTTGGCCTCTGCCGAGACCTGGGCGAAGTCGAATGGCGTCCAGGTCTCCAGGTTGCCGGAGGCCGCGTTCTGCTGTAGCTCGTTCAGCCATCCGACCATTGCATCTGCGACCACCTGGGTCTCCACCAGTCTGGCCGCGGTTCGGCCGATGGTGGAGAAGAGCACCGTGGCGGGAAAGTTCCCGGCCGTCAGGAGCGCGTCGACCTTGGCCTTGATGGCGGGATCGCCCGAGGCGTAGCCTACGATCATCCGGGCCAAGGGGCCGACCTCCACGCGCTGACCGTCGTAGTTGGGGGCTTTGAGCCAGGAGTACTTCTCGTTCGTCTTGAGGTAGGCGATGCCGTCCGAGGCCTTGTTGAGGCCCGTGTAGTAGGGGCGGGTGACCCCGTCGAAGGGCTGGAGGACGCTGTCGCCCTCGTACCAGGAGTGGGTGACGTCCTCGGTCACCTTGGACTGGTCGAAGGGGAGCACCGTGGTCAGGTCCTTGTTCAGGACGATGCCGGCCGGGAAGAGGTTCTTGGCCTTGCCGATCGGGTCGTCGTCCATCTCCAGGCCCTGCCCATAGGCCATGTAGGAGCCCAGGCCCTCGCCGACGCCGGCAAGCGCCTCGTCCGCGTACTTGGAGCCCACCATGAGCAGGTCGGGCATGTAGGCGCCGTTGACAAAGCTGGTCATCTCGGCGAGCCAGGTCCCGAACTGGGCCAGGCGCTCGGGATTCTGGATGTCCTCCACGCAGGTCACCCCGCCCACCACGATGGACTGCGGATGCGGGTTCTTGCCTCCGAAGATGGCCATCATCTTGGCGGCCGTGCGCTGCATGTTGAGGGCGTCCAGGTAGTGCGACGCGGCAACCAGGTCCTCCTCCGGCGTGAGCCGGTAGCTGGGATTGCCCCAGTAGGCGTTGCCGAAGATGCCCAGGCTGCTCTTGGCAAGGCTGGTCAGTTTGGCCTGCACCGCCTGGTAGGTGGTGACGCTGGCGTTGTAGGGGGCGTTCGAGTAGCTGTATGCGACGTCGACCGCCTTCTTCGGGTCCGCCGAGAGTGCTGCGACGATGTCCACGAAGTCGAGAGCGTGCAGGTTGTAGAAGTGCACGGGGTGGTCATGGATGAAGAGCGAGCCGGTGATCAGGTTGCGAACCAGCCGTGCATTGGTGGGTATGCGAACGTTGAAGGCGTTCTCCACGGCGCGAATGCTGGTCCAGTAGTGCACCCCGGTGCAGACTCCGCAGATGCGCATGGCCAGTAGGCCCGCGTCCCTCGGATCCCTGCCCTGCAGGATCAACTCGACTCCTCTGAACATGGTTCCCGCCGAGTAGGCGGAAGTGATCGTGTTGGTGTCGTCCATAACCGCCTCGATGCGGAGATGGCCCTCGATTCTGGTGATGGGATCGACGACGATTCGCGATGCCACGATTACTCCTCTCCGCCAGTGCCCTGGTGGTCTTCAGTCGATCCGGCTTTGGCCTCGGCTTTGGGCGGCTCCTGCGCTTGGCGCTCCCGGTGTCCCGCGGCGGCGGAGGCGATGGCATGGGCCACGATTCCGACACCCACCACGGCCAGCAGTCCCAGGCCGAACTTGTCGGCGCTGGACTCGACGCCCCAGCCGGCCAGGCCGGGAGCGTGGATGCTGGCATTGGTCATGGGACGCTCATACGCGAGGGTGTCCCAGAACTGGGGCTGGGAGCAGCCGATGCAGCCGTGCCCGACGCCGATCGGCCAGTTCGTGCCCTCGTTGTAGCGGACGATGGAGCAGTTGTTGTAGGTGAACGGGCCTTTGCAGCCCATCTTGTAGAGGCAGAAGTTGTTCTGTGCCCCCACGTCGCCCCAGTGCTGTACGTACTCGCCGGCGTCGAAGTGGGCGCGGCGCTCGCAGTTGTTGTGGATGAGGTTTCCGAAAGCCCAGATCGGCCTTCCCAGCGAGTCGAGCGCAGGGGCGGCGCCGGTCAGGATGTAATGGATCAGCGTCCCCACGAAGTTGACCGGGTTCATCGGGCAGGCGGGAATGTTGATCAGCGGCTTGCCGCTTACCACCGAGGAGACTCCCACCGCGTCGGTCGGGTTGGGGTTGGAGGCGGGAATGCCGCCGTAGAAGGCGCACGCGCCGGCTGCCAGCACCAGCGCCGCGCCGCCGGAGAGCTCGCGCACCTCGTCGACGAAGGTCTGGCCGCTGGCTCCAATGGTGCAGTAGCCGCCGTTCTCCCCGAGCGGGATGCCGCCTTCGATCACCAGGACATAGCGGCC
>JAKAOC010000039.1 GCA_021823385.1 Actinomycetes bacterium | reverse complement strand
TCTTCCCACCAGATCCATCGCCGTGGGAATGACGTTCCCGTGAGAGCAGATGGCGACCGCGGCCACGGCGGCGAGCTCTTCGAGCAGGCCGGCGAGCCGGGACAGCGTGGTCTCCTCGGCCAGCGCTTCGCTCACCTCGATTTCGATCCCGAGTTCGGCAGCGGTTGGCTCCATGGTCTCTAGGCAGCGCGCATAAGGCGACGAGAGGATCCGCCCCACTGGGTGAGTGGTGAAGTATCCAGCTATGGCTTTGGCCTGGCGAATGCCTGCCGTGGTGAGGTGGCGGTGGCGGTCCAGAGTCAGGTCGTCACCACGGTGCCCCGCCTTGGCATGCCGAACGAGATAAATGATCATGCGCCTCGCGAAAAGCGTACTCCAAGCCCGCAAGAGGGCGACCTGCCGCTTACAATAGGTGGACCGCTTTTTGGCAGGCACGCCACGTTTCTAAAGTGCGGCCAAGTTCATACCGAACTTTGCAGTGTGGGTGCGCCACTGTGCGCATTACCCGAGAGGAGACCGCGGAATGCAAGCGCGGCGTGGCAAGGGTGCCGAACAAGGTTTCACCTTGATCGAGGTCATGGTCGTGGTGGTCATCATCGGAATCCTCGTCTCGATTGCCGTTCCCACCTTCCTTAACGCGCGCACCGAGGCGCAGAACCGGTCGGTGGAGTCGGATCTGCGCAATGCGATGACCGACGCCCAGACGCTCTACATCAAGAACTCCTACGCATTCAGTACCGGGACGGCGCTTCAGACCGACCTGTCCAAGACGGAGCCGTCGTTGGACTTTGTCTCTTGGAACGGGTCCGCCTCGGCGGTTTCCAGCCAGAACGTGCAGTACGTCTACGCCGCCAGTTCCGACGACATCTGCTTCGCCGGCGTCTCCGCCTCCGGCAAGACGCTGCAAATGGCCCTGGTGCTCGATCCGAATGCCGGAAGCGCCAAGGGTACCTACTTCTACATCGGCACCGGGGCTATCGCCTGCCCTACCGCTTCTTCCACAAGCGGATGGGCGCGCAGCGCGAGTGGCGCCGGCTGGTAGGCGCTTCCGAGCGCGCGCCGGTCCCGACTCTCCGGCTCGCCGAAAGCGCGACGACGCGTATGGCTGGCATTTGGCTCCGGAGATGCCGAGAACCTCCGCCCGCAGCCTGAAATCTCTAAGGCGGCGAAGGGGCGGCCAAGGCGCATTCGTGGGACGTGCGGAGATGGCGGTTGACGGGGCCACACCAAGGGCGTAAGCCCGGTTCTTCATTGAACTCGCGCGCCTTTGAGCCCGCCGGCTACCGCGTTGATGCGGCCCACCTCACCAATGCAGTGCCCGCCGGGACGCGGGCCGGCACTTCGACTAGTCGAGGCTGATCAGGGCGTCGCCCTCTCCGATGAATTCACCTGGGGCGGCGTGCAACGCCGACACCTCGCCCGAGGCGTCGGCCTCCACCGGGATCTCCATCTTCATGGACTCGACGACGGCCACTTGCTGGCCCTTTTCGACCCGGCTCCCGACAGCTACGGAGAAGGTTACGAGGGTTCCGGACATGGGGCTCTTGATCTGCACTGGCTTCCTTTCTTCCGCAGCGATTCTGGCACGTCGCCATGGCGTGGGGCGGTCGCTACGCAGATTAGAGGTCTGCGTAGCGGCGCCGGGCATATGATGGCCAGGGTCAGGGGGCGCTCAGTTGGCGTACGAGGTGAAGCTGGACATCTACGAGGGGCCGATCGGCATTCTTCTCTCGTTGATCCAGGCACGCAGCCTGGATGTCCATCAGATCTCCCTCAACGAACTCGTCACCTCCTTTTTGGCCGAGATCGAGTTGCGGCGGGCTCTCGACCTCGAGGTGGCAACCGAGTTTCTGCTGGTCGCGGCCACCCTGATGGAGATCAAGTGCCGGCGGCTGCTTCCGGGGAGTGAGTACGACGACGAAGACGATGCCGACTTCCTCGACGAGCGCGACGTCCTCATTGCCCGCCTCCTCGAAGCCAAGGCGTACCGGGACGTCTCGGCGGTGCTCGCGGGGATGCTGGAGGAGGGGATGCGCCGCGTGGGGCGCAGGACCGGTTTCGGCGCGGAGGTGGCGCACCTCGTGCCGGATCCGCTTTCCTCCGTGACCGGGCTGCAGCTGGCCGAGGCCTATGCGCGCGTGCTTGGCCGGAACGAGGAGCAGGAGATGCCCCCAACGCATGTAACCCCGCTCCCGCGCATATCGGTGGCCGAGGCCCGGCGGCGGATAGCCGCGCATCTGGCGCGCACTCGCGAAGCCACCTTCGACGACGTGGTGCGCGACGCCGAGGAGCGCCTGGACGTGGTGGTCCACTTCCTGGGAATGCTGGAGCTCTTCAAGCTGGGCGAAGTCGACATCCGCCAGGCTCTCGCAAGCGCGCCGATCGAGCTCCGCCTGCTGCTCGAGAGTGCCTAAGAGCCAGCGGCAGAGCCTGGCCGCAATGCGCCGCCGGGGCTCCTCGCGATTAGCTTCTTAGGCCATGGACGAGGATCGGGACGCGAGGGGCGCGGCGGGTGGCCTGGCCGCGACTTTGGAGGCGCTCATCCTGGTGGCGAGCGAGCCCGTCACCCTTGCCCAGCTCAGCCGGGCCTCCGGGGCCAGCGAATCCGACTGCGAGCTGGCCATGGGAGAGCTCCTGGACCGCTATGCGGATCCGTCGTTCGGAATCGAGATCGCCTCCCTGGCCGGTGGCTATCGCTTTGTCACCAAGTCCGTTCATCACGGGGCGCTCGGCCGATTCGCCGAGGAGACCTTCGAGGCGCGCCTGTCTCCGGCGGCATTGGAGACGCTCGCCATAGTCGCCTACCAGCAGCCCATTTCCCGCAGGCGGGTGTCGGCCATACGCGGTGTGAACTCCGACGCGGTCATGCGCATGCTGGCCGTGAAAGGCTACATCCATCCGGTCGGGAGGGAGAACACCGCCGGATCGGCGGTACTGTTCGCCACCACGGCGCTCTTTTTGGAGAGGCTTGGTCTCCCCTCGCTGGCCGATCTGCCGGCGCTGGCCCAGTTCGAACCCTCGGTCGAGGTGGCCGAGTCCATCGAGGCGGCATTGCGCGAGGAGGCATGACCTTGCCGGAGCCGGGCCCCGAGGGCGAGCGCCTGCAGAAGATCATCTCCCAGGCCGGTATTGCCTCGCGCCGGGTTGCCGAGGAGATGATCCTTGCCGGACGGGTGACCCTGAACCACAGGGTGGCAACGCTCGGCGACCGTGCGCAGGTGGGGGAGGACCTGGTCGAAGTCGACGGGGTGCCGGTGATGATCGACCCGGGCCGCGTCTACTGGCTCCTGCACAAGCCGGCGGGGGTGGTGTCCACCACGAAGGACACCCACGGGCGCAGCGTGGTCACCGACTTGGTGCCGCCGGAGCCGCGAGTGTATCCGGTGGGGCGGCTGGATGCGGATTCCGAGGGGCTGCTCATACTCACCAACGACGGCGACTTTGCCATGCGCCTGACCCATCCCCGCTACAAGGTGGACAAGGAGTATCTCGTCTCGCTGGACAAGCCGGTGGGGAGGGACACGCTCTCCAAGCTGGCCAGGGGTGTGGTCCTGGAAGACGGCAGGACCGCGCCTGCGACGGTCACGCAACTCTCGCCGACGCTGGTGCGTATGGTCATCCGTGAAGGGCGGAACCGCCAGATCCGACGAATGTTCGAGGTGTTCTCCTTTCGCGTAACCAGGCTGGTCAGGACACGCATCGGCCCTCTCAGCGATCAACGCCTTGCCCCCGGTCAGTACCGCGCTTTGACCCAGGCGGAGCTGCGATCCTTGTGGGCCGCCGTGCGCGAGGCTGGTTAGAATCCTCTCCATGCCACTTCGAGGACTTCGCGGAGCCACAACCATCGAGCGCGACTCACGCGAGGACATTATCTCGAGGACCAAGGAGCTGCTGGCCGAGATGCTGGAGCGCAACCAGGTCGACAAAGAGCACCTGGTCAGCATCATCTTCACCGCCACCTCCGACGTCCATGGGGCTTTCCCCGCCGCCGCCGCGCGGGAGATGGGCTTCGGTGACGTGCCGCTCATGTGCGCCCAGGAGCTCGACATCGAGGGAGGAACTCCCCTTTGCGTACGTATCCTGGCTCACATCGACACGCCAAAGAGCCGGGGCGAGCTTCGCCACGTCTATCTCTGGGGGGCGAAGGGACTGAGGGACGATCTTCCCGGTTAGGTCGGCTCTGCGAGGGGGGCGAGGATGGAACTGCCTGACGTAAGACGGATCTTCGGAGGCAGGCACGGCGAGAAGTCCGAGCTTGTGGTGCACGGCGGGCATATTCGTGCAGCCTCGGTGAGCGTCCCCGGGGACAAGTCGATCTCCCATCGCGCTCTCCTCTTCGGCCTGCTGGCCCAGGGCACGGCGCGTATCCAAGGTTTGTCCAAGGCCGATGACGTGAACGCCACCCGTAGCGCCGTCGCCGCACTGGGGGCCAAGCTGGACGAGTCAGAGTTCGAGCTCTCGATCACCGGTACCGGAGGATCGCTTACCGAGCCGGACCACGTGGTCAACGTCGGCAACTCGGGAACGCTGCTTCGGTTGATTACGGGCCTGCTGGCCCCGCGGATCGGTGTGACGACTTTTCTCACCGGGGATGCCTCCATCGTGCGCCGGCCCATGGCGCGGGTCGTCGAGCCGCTGACCGCCATGGGGGCCTACATCATCGGCCGGCAGGGGAACCGCTTTGCCCCGCTGGTGGTGCAAGGGAGGGAGCTGAGCGGGATCACCTACTCGATGAGCACGCCTTCCGCCCAGGTCAAGTCGGCCATCATCCTCGCAGGCCTGGCCGCCGACGGGGAGACCGCCGTCATCGAGTCCACCCCCACGCGTGCCCACACAGAGGAGATGGCGCCACTCTTCGGGGCCAGGCTGCAAGTGGAGGAAGACGGCGCCGGCCGCGTGATCCACGTGGAGCGTTCGGACCTTATCGCCGCCGACTTCGTGGTACCCGGCGACCCTTCGGCCGCGGCCTTCTTCGTCGTTCTCGGGCTGATAGGGGATTCCCCGCTAACCATCGGCAACGTCTATCTCGGCGCCGAGCGCGACGGATTCCTCAAAGTGCTCCGGGCCATGGGGGGCCGTATCGAGGTGAGCAGGCTTGCCTCGGGGGCGCACTCCATCACCGCCCGGCCCAGCGAGCTGACCGGAACCGTGGTCGGTCCCGAGGGGGTGCCCGGCCTCATCGACGAGGTCCCCATCCTGGCCGTGGCCGCGGCCAAGGCCAGGGGCGCCACCACATTCCTGGGCGTGGAGGAGCTGCGGCACAAGGAGAGTGACCGGATTGCGACCACCATGGAGATGCTGGCGGCCTTTGGAGTGGAGACGGCGGAGGTGGAGAGCGGCTTTCGTGTCTGGGGAGGGGTTCCCATGGATCTCGCCCGCCACCTGCAGCGCAGCGTGGACTCCCACATGGATCACCGCATAGCGATGTCGGCCGCCATCCTCGGCGCGATCACCAAGGGCGAGACCCGAATAACCGGTGCGCAAAGCGTTCCGACCTCGTTCCCCGGCTTCGCGGCCCAGTTGGCGCGTTGCGGTGTCGAGGTGCGCGCCTGATAGCTGGCGCACAGTCCCAGGGCTACAGGGGCATCTCCCAGATCGGGAACCAGCGTTCGAGATCCGACTCCAGTGGCAGGTCGCTCTTCAGCAGGGCCTGCAGCGAGAGTTCACGCTCGTTGTCGCGCTTTTCGCCGCCAAGTGGG
The DNA here is from genome assembly GCA_021823385.1 of Actinomycetes bacterium. Next base: position 4,554 of record JAKAOC010000039.1, on the reverse strand, counting down.
GCAAAGGGATAGAAGGTCCCGCGCTTGTACAGATAGATCAGGTAGACCTTGTGGTCACTGTCCTTGTCGCGCAAAGGGAACACCGAGCACAGGAGCTGGGGCCCGAAGCCGTTGGACTCCAGGGTGGAGTTCACCGAATGGATCTCGGTGGTGAGGGACTCCAGGTCGTCGGCGTCGATGATGATCCAGCGATAGCCGAGCGAGTCGGTGCTCTCACGCGGGGGCTTGGTGGAGGACATCTGCGCCAGGATCGACTTGAAGTCCTCCGAGGTGTTCTGGAATGCGGCTCCCGAGGCGGGCTTGAAGCAGACCGCCGCGCTTCCGGTGGAGACCAGGTTTGCGGAGACGTCCAAGGTGATCCCCGCCGAGGGCATGGCGAAGAGGTTGTCGAGGTTCGCCTTGGCGGGGGCGTTCCTCGCGAACAATATGTCCCTGAGCCTTCCCAAGCTGCGCTTCTCCCTTTGTCGAGGCCGAGTGCCCCTAGTTTGCCAGGTCGCGCTCAAGCTTGTCGAGCTGGGCGATCCTCTTTTCCAAACTCGGGTGCGTCGAGAACAGCCCGGTGATGGAGTCCTTGTTGATGGCAGGGGCGAAGAAGAAGGCGTTGAATGCCGAGGCGGAGCGCAAGTCGCGAGTGGGGATCCTGCCCATCTCGCCGGTGATCTTTATGAGTGCCGACTTGAGCACTGAGGGGTGTCCGATCAGGATCGCTCCCGAACGGTCGGCCGACAGCTCGCGATAGCGCGACAGCGCCCTGGTGATCAGGAAGCTGATCGCATAGACGACCACGGAGACCAGCAGGATCACCATGCCGGCGGCCTGGCCGTTATTACCGTTGCGATCCCGGCCGCCACCACCGAAGCCGCCGCCGAACCAAAGCTCCATGCGAGTGAGAAAACCTGCCACTATGCCCAGGAAGGAGGCGATGGTCATCACCAGCACGTCGCGGTGGGCGACGTGGGAGAGCTCGTGCGCCAGCACCGCTTCCACCTCTTGCTCGTCGAGGCGGCGCAAGAGTCCGGAGGTCGCGCAGACGACGGAGTTCTTGGGGTTGCGCCCGGTCGCGAAAGCGTTGGGGATGTCGAATTCGGAGATGGCAACCTTGGGCTTGGGCATGTCCGCCATGGCGCAGAGCCGGTCGACGATGCCGTGCAGCTGCGCGGCCTGCGGGCTGTCCCCGCGCTCGACAATGCGGCCCCGCATGGAGGCGAGGGCGATCTTGTCGGAGTAGAAGTACTGGACGAACAGGATCGCAGCGGCGATGACGAGCACCAGCGAGGTGCTCATGCGCAGAGCGAGCAGCACGCCGATGAAGAGAACGTAGACCAGGCCCAGCAGGAAGACGGTCAGGCCCATCCTGGCGGTCAGGCCGCGGTCCTTGGGGAAACGAGTTTTTGCCACAAGTCCATTCTTAGTCGAAATCCCTGGAAATACTTATCAGACAGTCTGTGATTCGGCTGTGGGTGCCCAGGTGAAGCCGGGAAAAGCTCGAGGATGTGCGGGGTGGGCGCCCCATGGGGAGGTTATCGTCGAATGGGTGAGCGCGCACACGTGGGAGAGGCGGTCGGTGGCCATCGACGGCCTGGCCGGAACCGGGAAGTCGACCTTGGCGCGCACGCTCGCAACCCGCCTTGGGCTGACCTTTCTGGACACCGGGGCCACCTACCGGGGTGTCGCCCTGGTGGCGATGGAGGAACGGGCGGACCTCTCCGACGGCCAGGGGGTGGTGGACGCCTGGAACGGCCACACACTCGGGTTCGCCGCCGGCAGGCTGAGCATCGACGGGGAGGACCGGGAGGAGGCGATACGCACCGCCTCCGTCTCGGAGTCCGCCTCGCGGATCGCCGTGCATCCCCAGGTTCGCAAGATGCTCGCAGAGTGGCAGCGCAGCTTCGTGGAGGCCTACGGGGGGGCGGTTGTCGAGGGACGTGACATCGGCACCGTTGTGCTTCCCGGCGCCGGACTCAAGGTGTTCCTGGTGGCCCGGGACGAGGTTCGCTCCTCGCGCCGAGGAGAGGTGACCGCGTCGGAACTGGCCAAACGCGACATCCGGGATGCCACCCGGCGTGCGGATCCGGTGCGCGCCGCCGAGGACGCGGTGGTGCTGGACACCTCCGAGCGCGAAGTGGGGGAGTTGGTGGAGGAGCTGGCGGGAATCTACTGGCTTACCGTCGGTGGAAACGGCTAAGAGCGTCGCATCGGATGCGGCGCAAGAAATTAGTGTTTTGCCGGGTTCGATGCCGCCTGGGCGGCGATAAAGGGCGGTTGTGTTGAGCGGCGAGTTTGTGGAGGTCGGCGATACCAGGGTTCGGCTCATGCCGAGCCGTTTCGACCTGGGCTTCTACTCCTTCGCGCGCGCCCTGGTCGACGGGGTGAACCACCTGTACTGGCGGGTGGAGGTGATAGGGGCCGAGAAGATCCCCTCGCCTCCCTACATCCTCTCCCCGACGCATCGCTCCAACATCGACGCCCTGCTGCTGGGTTCGGTGACCCGTCATCACCTTCGCTTCCTCGGCAAGTCGGGCCTGTGGAGGAACTCCGCCTTCGGCAGGCTGATGACCGCCCTGGGGGGGATACCCGTCAACCGCGAGATCGCCGACCGGGAGGCGATGGACACCTCGCTGGCCGTCCTCGCCTCGGGCCAGCCGCTGGTTCTCTTTCCGGAGGGGACGCGCAAGGCGGGGCCCCTCATCGAGGAGATCATGGACGGCGCCGCCTACATTGCGCTGAAGGCCCAGGTGCCGATCGTGCCCCTCGGCATTGCCGGAACCGACAGGGCCATGGCCAAGGGTGTGAAGTTCCCCCGTCCGGCAAGATGCGTGATCCTGGTGGGGGACCCCTTGACCGAAGGGCTTCAACACGAGAGAAGCGGTGCCCGGGTGCCCCGTTCCAAGGTCCGGGAGATGACCGCCAAATTGCAGGTCACGCTGCAGGAGCTCTACGACGCCGCCAAGGCGCGCCTATAACGACGTCCGGCTGCGCCGACTAGGCCTCTGTGGCGGCGACCAGCGCGGAAAGCACCGAGAAAGCGGGAACGGCGTTGTCCTGGTCCAAGGGGTTGCTGTCGGGTTCTTGCCGCCCGAAGGCGTAGGCCGCCACCGTGTTGAGTCCCCGCAGGAATTCGCGCAGCTCCCGGGGCGGAGGAAAGTACTCCTCCTCCTCGACCGCGGATACCTCCTCGACGCCTCCCGAGGGAGCAAGCCGGGAGACGACGTCCTCGATCAGGTCTTCCGGCGCCGATGCTCCCGCCGTGACCGCCACAACCCCGGAGAGGTCGTCCGGCAGCTGGTCAGGGGTATTGATGCGCACTATACGCGCGGAGGAGACGCTGCGGGCAACCTTCTCGATCGCATTGGTGTTCGAGGAGTTGGCCGATCCGATCACCACGACCGCGTCCGCGATCGGCGCCACCTTGCGCACCGCCGCCTGGCGATTGGTGGTGGCGAAGCAGAGGTCGCTCTTGTTGGGCATCCAGATCCCAGGGTGCATCTCCGCTGCCCGGTCGGCGATGGCGCGCCACTCGTCGACCGCCAGAGTGGTCTGGGCGATGAGGGCGATCTCGGGGGCGTCAAGGTCGGTGGCCTCCAACTCCTCGATCGTCTCCACCAGATGCACTTTGCCCGGAGCAACCGCCATGGTGCCGAGCGCCTCGTCGTGGCCGTGATGGCCGATGTAGAGGATCTCGAAGCCTTTGCCCGCCCTGGTCTTTACCTCGTGATGGACCTTGGTGACGAGTGGGCATACGGCGTTGATAGAAATTCCCGCCACCTGCCGCGAGGTGTCGACCACCTGCGGGGCGGAGCCGTGAGCCGACAGCATGACCGGCCTGCCCGGCGGGACCTCGGAGACGTCGTTGACGAAGACGACCCCCAGCGCGGTGAAGCGCTCGACCACCACGCGGTTGTGGACGATCTCGTGGTAGCAGTAGACCGGAGGCTCAAAGACGCGCACCATCCAGGAGAGCGCCTTGATGGCCATCTCCACTCCGGCGCAGAAGCCTCTAGGCTTGGCTAGGAGGACTTTTTCAACAGGCACCTCTTCGATTGTAGCCAAGCCCCCAGGTATCCAGAATTGTCCAACCCCGTCGTGCTCGCCGTCCAGGCGGAATCAAAAGCCCAGCTTGCCGGAGTGCTGCCCGGGGACGAGATCCGCTCCATCAACGGGGTGGTTCCCACCGACGTCATCCAGTATCAGATGCTGGTGGAGGAGCCCGAGGTGTCGTTGGTCATCGACCGCAGCGGCCTGGAGCTGGAGATAGAGATTTCCAAGCTGGCCGGCGATCCACTCGGGATCGAGGTCGCCTCGGCCATCTTCGACCAGGTGCGGACCTGCGACAATCACTGCGAGTTCTGCTTCATCTACCAGCTGCCCAAGGGACTGCGCAAGACGCTGTACATGAAGGACGACGACTACCGGCTCTCCTTCCTCTACGGCAACTTCACCACCCTCACCCGCTTCACCGAGGCGGACCTGGAGAGGGTGGTCACCGAGCACCTCTCCCCGCTCTTCGTCTCCATACACTCCACCCATCCACGGCTGCGCACCGAGCTGTTGCGC
>JAKAOC010000038.1 GCA_021823385.1 Actinomycetes bacterium | reverse complement strand
CTTCCTCTCCGACCAGATCATGGTCAAGCACTCCGCCAACTACATCGCCGCGCACCCCAACCGGGTTGCGACGGTAAACGGAAAGAAGCTGTGAACGCGATTCTGGGCAGCGTCGGGCTCGTCGTCTCCCTGGCCGGGGCATTGGCGGGCATTGCGCAGTACGCCTGGGGCATCCGCCGGCGCAGCCCGACGGCGATCCGCGCGGCGGGAGGCCTCGTCGTGCTGGTGGCGGTGGGGGCGCTGCTGTCCACCTTTGCCATGCAGAGGGCGCTCCTGACCCATGACTTCTCCATAGCCTATGTAGCCGAGAACTCCTCGCGCGAGACTCCCCTGCTGTACCAGATCACCGGCATGTGGTCCTCTCTCGCCGGCTCCATCCTTCTCTGGGCCCTGATCCTCTCTCTCTATCTGGCTCTTGTCGTCTACAGGTCGCGCAAGAGGGAGGCTGACCGCTCCCTGGCCTGGACCATGCTGATCGGGCTGGTGGTGGCGGCCTACTTCTTCGCCCTGATGCTGCACTCGGCCAACCCGTTTGTCACCCTGGCGCACGCTCCGGTGGACGGGCAGGGGCCGAACCCGCTCCTGCAGGACTATCCACTGGTGGCCTTCCATCCCCCCATGCTCTACCTGGGCTATGTGGGTTTCACCATCCCCTTCGCCTTCGGCATCTCCTCGCTCATCACGGGCCGCACCGACCAGGACTTCGCGCGCGAGACCCGCTACTGGGCGCTGGTCGCCTGGGTCTTTTTGACGCTCGGGATCTTCCTGGGCGCCTGGTGGTCGTACCGGGTGCTTGGCTGGGGCGGATACTGGGCCTGGGATCCGGTGGAGAACGCAGCCTTTCTCCCCTGGCTGTGCGGAACCGCCTACATCCACTCCGCCCTCTCCGCCAAGCGGGGCGGCAACCTGCGCATCTGGAACGTCGCCCTCCTGATCTCCACCTTCGCGCTGACGATACTTGGCACTTTCTTCACGCGCTCGGGAGTGCTGCAGAGTGTTCACGCCTTCTCCGGTTCCAAGCTGGGCCCGGACCTGATCGCCTTCTTCGCGTTGGTGACTCTCGGTTCCCTGGCGCTGGTGGCCTGGCGAGTCCCGTTGCTGCGATCCGCGGGGATGCCGGCGCTGCTGGAGCGCGACGGCGCTTACGTCCTCAACAACCTGCTCTTTGCCGCCTTCGCCCTGGTGGTGCTGATAGGAACCACCTTCCCCCTGCTCGCCCAGGCGGTGACGGGCCAGGTCGTCTCGGTTGGCCCGCCTTTTTTCAACAGCTTCACCGCCCCGTTGGCACTGGTCATGCTCTTCGGGATGACCGTCGCGCCCTATTTGGGAGGCCGCCGGACCGCCGTGGCGGGACTGGTGGACGCTCTCTTCGTGCCTGCGGCCATCGCCCTGGTGGTGGTGCTGGTGGCAATTCTTGCGGGGTTGCGTGACAAGGGGGTTATCGGCGCCTACGGTATGGCTGCATTCGCCATGGCGGGAACCGGGAAGCAGATGCTGCGCCGCCTCCGCCGTGGAGGTGGCCGCTCTCTTGGCTCGATGGGCGGCCTGGTCGCGCATATGGGAGTGGCCATCGTGGCCGTGGCGCTCGCCACCTCCACCGCCTTCGGCACCCGCGGGGAGATCAAGCTCACCCCGTTCGGCACCGCCTACTTCCACGGTCACCGCTTCACCTATGACGGGGTCGCCACCAAGGTGACGCCGGCGCGCACCAGCCTGCTGGCTTCCATAACCATCGACGGGAGTGGCCCTTACCACCCGGCAATCTCCCAGTTCGGCACCAATACCCAGGTGGTGGGTACGCCAAGCGTGAAGGTGGGCCTTACCGAGGACGTGTACATAACCCTCGACTCCCCGCCCCAGACGGCCACCGGCCCCGTCCTGATAGGCGTCGTGGTCGAGCCACTGGTCTCCTGGCTCTGGATCGGCGGGGCCGTGATGGGTCTCGGCGGGGCGCTCGGCGTCGCCGCCGCGCTTCGCCGCCGCAGGGCGTCGCCGCGCAAGCACGCCGTTGCTCCGGAGCCGGATCCGTTGACGATCGAGGAGAACGCCTAGATGGCTGTCTCGGTCTCCAAGGACGCGGCCGGACCTTCCCTCCCGTCCAAGCGCCGCCACCCCGCCCGCTGGGTCCTGGGGGCCGTCTCCTTGGCGATCGTGGCCTTCGCGGTCGCGGCCGCCAGTGCCCATCCCAGCTCGCCCAACGCAGTCGCACCGTCTCCGCTGGTGGGCAAGACGGCGCCCGCGCTCTCCGGCCGGCTGCTCAGTGGCGGTTCCTACCGGCTCGACCCGACCGGTGAATACATGCTCGTCAACTTCTTCGCCAGTTGGTGCACCCCCTGCAGGGCCGAGACCTCGGCCTTTGAACGGTTCCTGGCCGAGGCGCCCGCCCACCCGTGGGGCTCCTCCGTTCACATCGTCGGCGTCACCGTCAACGACCGCACCACATCCGCCCAGGCCTTCGTGCAGCAGCTGAAGGTGACCTGGCCGGTCGTCTTCGACGGCAGCGGGGTGGTGGGGCTCAACTGGGGTGTCTCCAACCCGCCCCAGACGTTCCTGGTGGCGCCGGACGGCAAGGTCGTAACCCGCATCGTCGGCCAGGTCACCGCTCCCGGCCTGGTGGCGCTCATGAATCTGGCGTGGTCAACATATGGCTAAGCTCCTCGGAACCCAGGCAGGCGTCCCGCGGATCGCCGAAGAGCCGAGCGTGCCGCCGCCGCGGCGGACCCTGGGCCTGAGGGCAAAGCTGGCCGTCCTCGCTCTCCTGGCGGTGGCGAGCCTTGGCGTCTATCTGGGCGTGAGCCCTAGCCGCACTACCGATGCCCAGCGGATCAGCTATCTGGAGAGCATCGTCAAGTGCCCCAACTGCATCTCGGTCTCCACCAAAGATGCCAACTCGGCTTCCGCCTTCGCGCTTCGCACCTTCATCACCCAGATGGTGCATCAGGGAGCGAGCAACTCCCAGATCATCGACCAGCTGCTGGCCACCTACGGACCGTCGGTGCTCCTGGTGCCGCCAAGCTCGAGTGGCGGTATGGCGCTTGCCGGTGCGGGCATTGTGCTGGTGCTGGGTATCCCCCTGGGCGGCACGCTCTATTATCGGCGCCGAGCGAAAAAGCCGGTTCCCGAGCCGGAGGATGGCGCCACTTCCAACGCAGGCGGTGAGCCTCTCGGCAGCGTTGCGGCCCGCGCTCCGGGCCGTGTCCGCGCCGCTATCGCCAGAGCCAGCCTGGCCCAGAAGCTGGTCGGCACCGCGGGAGTCCTCCTGATACTCTCGGGCGCGGGATTGCTGGCCTACGGTTTGCTCTCCAAGTCCTCCGCGTCGCTTTCGCCCGGCGAGATCGACACTCGCCTCTCCGCGGCCGAGCAGCTCGCCGCGGTTGGTTCCGACACGCAGGCTCTCCAGCTTTTCTCCTCGGTTCTTGCCGCTGATCCGCGCCAGCCGGAGGCGCTGGCCTGGAACGGTTGGCTGCTGGCCCAGGCGGGCCGAAAGGACCGGTCCGGCGCTCTTCTGGCCGCCGGGGTATCCCAGATGCGCCAATCGGTGACGATCCAGCCCGCATACCTCTACGGCAGGCTCTTTTACGCGATATTCCTCTATGAGGACGGCCACGACGCGAGTGGCGCCGTTCAGCAGTTTCGTGCCTTTCTCGCCCTGTCGCCGCCCAAGAGCCTGATCGATCAGGTGAAACCGACGATCGATTCGGCCTACGCCGCCGCCAAGCTTCCTCCGCCTTTATAGGAGGGATCAGCTGCCGGTCAATGCCACCGAGGCGTGGATGGTGAGGCGGTCGCGGCCAAGGTGCTTGGACTCGTAGAGGGCTTCGTCGGCCGCGGCCATCAGCTCCTCGGGCGTGTCGTCACCGATGCCGGGGTAGAAGACCCCGCCCAGGCTGACGGTCACGGACACCTCTCCTTGGCCGGCCAGGACCTTGGAGGCTCCAACCGCTTTGCGGATCGCCTCGCCGATCGCGCGCACATCCTTGCCCGCCGCCCCGGGCAACACCACCAGGAATTCCTCCCCGCCGGTGCGGATCAGGACGTCGCCGGTGCGTATCACCGAGCGGGCGGCGCCCGCGACCGCGCGAAGCACGCGGTCGCCGGCCAAGTGGCCGTGGTTGTCGTTGACCAGTTTGAAGTGGTCGATGTCGAAGGAGAGAATGCCGAGAGCCGTGACCGTACGCCGGGCGCGCGAGAGCTCTTCGGCCAGGCGGTTGATGCCGAAACGCCGGTTGTAGGCATCGGTGAGCGGGTCGATCGCCGCCAGCCTTTGGAAGCGCTCGTGGGTGAGGGCGTTGTTGAGCGCCACCGCCGTGGGGGCCTGGAACGACTCGAGCAGGCGCAGGGCATTTTCGCCAAGCTTCGTGCCCGATGCGAGCAGCACTGCGCCCAGCAGCGTGTTGCCCAGCCAGATGGGCACCATGACCACCTGACGCGGTCGGAACGAGACGACCGCCGCCTCGATCGAGAGATCCTCGGGCACTTCGATGTTGTGTACCAGCCGGGAGCGCTGCGCCTGCACGACCAGCGACGAGAGCGCCATCTCGGAGCACTCGACATTGCGCGACTCGGCCACCGACAGCTCGCCCTCCCTGGATACGAGCACGCACCCTCCGGTGGCGCCGGTTTGGGCGAGGTACTGGTCCAGGGTCGTCTCCACCAGCCCGGCCAGCTCCAGGCGCTCGCTAAGGGCATGCGTTACCGTGGCGGTCGAGCGCTCCAGCTGCTGGGTCATCTCCAGTGCGGAGAGAAGGGAGTTGAAGGAGGCCGCAACCTCGCCCAATTCGTCCTCGGAGGTGACCGCGATCTGGCAGGTGTCGGCGGAACAGTTGGACCAGTCCCCGGTCTTGCTCGCATTGAGCAGCGCCTGGCCAACGTAGCGCATGCGCATGGAGAGGTCGGATATTCGAGCCCCCACCACGTAGCGCGCCAGACCGAAGTTGACGACCCCGACCACCACGCCTGCGGTCATCGAAGTGCAGAAGAATTCCAGGCTGAGGGCACGCTGCGCGGGGGTCCCGACCAGGACGGCCATGTACGGGAAGACGACCCCGACCAAGATCCCGAATCCTCCCATCCATATGGCGAGATCAAGGAATGCTTTCTTGGTCAGGCGCACTTCCCGGCGGGGCGGGGGTAGGGAGTCGGCGGTCGTGGTGGCATCCATGACAGAATGTGTCGGCCCACCGGGGCCGGGTCTTGAACAAGTCCCGAGCACTGCGGCTGGAATAAATGCCCTGGCGGTGTTGGCTGTAAAGGCGTGGGTTTCTTCGAACGTAATCGCAACGACTTGGCCAAGCGGGGCATAGACCCCAACCGCCTTCCTCCCGGCCAGTACTCCACCGACCGCTTTCCTGTGCTTCACGCCGGCAGCGTGCCGGTCTATCGCAACCTTGAGGACTGGGACTTCGAGGTCTTAGGGGAGGTGGAGAGGCCTTTCACTCTCAGCTGGAGCCAGCTGATGGAGATCGAGCCGGTCGAGGTGAAGACCGACATCCACTGTGTGACCAAGTGGTCGAAGTTCGACACGATCTGGCGCGGGATACCGCTGTCGGCCATCGCCGAGCGTGCCGGCGTTCGCGACTCGGCCACGCACATCATGCTGCACTCGGAGTTCGGCTTCACCGCCAACGTTCCCTTGGCCGATGCCCTCGGAGACGGGAGGGTGGCGCTTCTCGCCTTCGAGTTCGACGGCAAGCCCCTCGAGCCCGAGCACGGCTACCCGCTGCGCTTCTTCCTCCCCCAACTCTATTTCTGGAAGTCCGCCAAGTGGCTGCGCAAGGTGGAGTTCATGAAGGGCGACAAGCCGGGCTTCTGGGAGCGCAACGGGTACCACATGTACGGCGACCCCTGGCGCGAGCAACGCTACTGGGGGGACTGAGTAGCGGCCTCGAGGGGCCGAGGCGTCACCTAGTGGCTCGTTTCAGCGCAACAGGGCGAAGCCGTGTCCTCGAAGGCAACCGGGTCCTGACCTGGGGATCCGACGTGGCGTCGACTGGCTGCTGCCCGGAGCTGAAAGGCTGGCGCGCGGGCTCAGTCTCATGGCCCACCGCGGCAGTTCGTCCTTGTCCTGGGCGTAGTGGCCGGGTGAGATGGCGGTCGCGCCGGACGTCCTGATGATCTGTCGTTTCCCGATCGCCTTACCTCCGCCCGTCATGAAAAGCAATAAGGCGGCGTCGATGGTTGGCTCATCGGACATCTCCCGCGGGTTCCAAAGCCGACCACGGCCCACGTCGGGCCGCGGCTGACCGGACCCAGGTCCAAGACTCGCATCCCCAGGCAGCGAGCGGTGCATTCCGCGCGTGTTTATTTCTGCGAAGTCGAACGGGCTTCGCTCCGTTCTCGACCAGCTGCACCGCAACGGAAACCGGGCGCCCGACCCCCATAGCCTCGCCCTGCTCTGTCCCGGAGACGGCTCGTGCCCGAACATTTCCCGAGCGGCCATGCACGCTGTGGACACAGAACCCGTCTCGACCGCGGCGTTTTTTGACTCCCCGGCGCGGTCGGTGCCCCAGAAGCGTCGATTGGCCGCCTTGCCTCTCTTGCGTCGATCTCGCGTTGCCTGGTTCTCGCTGGATTGGGTGTCGGCCTGCGCGGCTGGGGCCCAATTGTCGCGGCCGGTAGGTCTCTGCAACCCGTCGAGGCTTTGCAGCTCCATGGGGAAGCATTGCCTGGGAGAGGTTTACCGGCCGGACGAGCGGATGTCCGAAAAGGATCGCTAGATTCTCCGCCCGTAGGGGCCGGCACAGTGCCGGCCATGGCTGGCAGGGGGCTCAGTGGCCGTATACATGATCGCCGAAGTAATGGTTTACAACGACGAACTGTACGACAAGTACAAGGAACTCGCGGAGGCGGCCATCAAGAACGCGGGCGGAAAGTATCTTGCTCGTGGCGGTGCGGTCGAATCCAAAGAGGGAATGACCCCGGATCGCATAGTCATCCTCGAGTTCCCCGACTGGGAGTCGGCCAGGTCGTTTTACCACGGCCCCGACTACCAGCAGGCGATACCGATGCGGCAGGCGGCCGCAGAGGGCAGGATCTTCTTTGTGGAGGGCGTGCCCGGCACCTAGGCGTCGCACCTTTAGGAGCGATAAGGTCCGGCACGACGGGCGAGCGGTTGGATGCTTCGGCCGGGCTACGGTTGTGCCGGCCCCGGGGTTGGGCAGTTGACAGTCAGGTCTGACTGTGAAAGTATTGCCCAGCTGATTTGCGGGGTTTGAACATGTCCAAGCGCGATGAGCAGCGAGAGACCACCAGGCGCCGGATTGTGGATACCGCTGTCGAGCTGCTGGTCTCTGCAGGCGTGGCGGCGACCACATCCTCCGCGGTGCAGCGCAAGGCGGGTCTGAGCCGAGGCGCTCTTCTGCACCACTTTCCGACTCACGAGACGCTCCTTGCGGCCACGGTGCGGCGCCTGGTCGAAATCAACGAGGAGATGGCGAAGCGGGCGGCGTTCAGCAAGGCGCAGACCGACGATGCCGTCGCCGCCGCTATTCGCACCTTGCGGCAGGTGGTGGAGTCCCCGTACTTCGCCGCCGAGCTCAGCTTGTGGGCGGCTGCCTCCACCGACCCGGTGCTGCGTGAGGTGCTGCGCCACGAGGAGGCCGCCTCCAGGCGCGACCTCTACCGGGTCGTGGATGAAGTCTTCGGTGCCGAACTCGCCGCCCGCCCGCGCTATCCGGCCGCCGCTTCGCTCACCGTCGTCTTCCTACGCGGCCTGGCGCTATCCCGGACGCTCGCCAGCGAGAGCCGGGCCGATCGGCTGACCGAGGAGTGGGCTGGCGTGGTCAGGGCGATGCTCGAAGATGAAAGCACGGATCCGCCGGCCGGCGGATCCGAAGAGACCAGGGGGTGACGTAGTGGCCGACCATCGATTTGAGACGCTGCTCTATGAGATTCGAGACCGGCGCGCGTACTTGACCCTCAACCGTCCGGAGCGCTTGAACGCCATCACCCTTGAGATGGCTCGCGAAATCCGCATCGCTGTAGAGATGGCCAACGACGATCCTCGTGTGCATGTCATCGTCGCGCAGGGGGCGGGTAGGGCTTTCAGCTCCGGATACGACCTCAAGAAGTATGCGGAGGCGGCCGAGAGCTTCCAGCCGGAACTCTGGGACCCGATACGGGATTTCCAGATGATGAAGCGTAATACCGACGACTTTTTCACCCTTTGGCGCTCGCTCAAGCCCACGGTGGCAAAGGTGCACGGCTACGCGGTGGGTGGAGGAAGCGACATCGCCCTCTCCTGCGATCTGGTCGTGATGGCCGACGATGCCCGCATCGGGTACATGCCCTCCAGGGTGTGGGGCTGCCCAACCACGGCTATGTGGGTTTACAGGCTCGGGGCGGAGCGCGCAAAGCGGATGCTGCTGACCGGAGATACAATCGACGGCCGCCGGGCGGAGGCCTGGGGCCTGGTGGTGGAGTCGGTGCCCGCTGCCGAACTCGACGCGTCGGTGGAGGCGCTGGTCGAGCGGATGGCCGGCGTGCCGATCAACCAATTGGTGATGCAGAAGCTCATGATCAACCAGGCGCTGGACAACATGGGGCTGCAAAGCACGCAGACGCTGGCAACGCTGTTCGACGGCGTCGCGCGTCACTCCCCGGAAGGCCGCTGGTTCCAGAGTTTTGCCGAGGTGCACGGCTTCGACGCGGCGGTCCGGTGGAGAGACTCCGGAAGGTGGATTCCCGACGGTGGAGGGGCGATACCGAGCGCATCGGAGATCGAAGGGGAGGGTGTGGAATGACGCGCCCATTGCAGAATTCTTATTGGGAGGCCGACACCGGCGCCGAGATCTCCGAGCTCACAGCAGGTGAGCTGCTGCGCCGAGCGGCCGCGGAGGTTTCGGACCGGCTGGCCCTGGCGGAGGTGGCGCCGCCCGGTCCATCACTTGTGGAAGGGGTGCCGTCTTGCGCCCGTACCTGGACCTACGCCGAACTTCTGGCCGAAGCGGAGCAGACTGCGCAGTGGCTGCTGGGGCGCTTCGAACCCGGCGAGCATATCGCCGTTTGGGCTCCCAACCTGCCCGAATGGGTGATCCTGCAATACGGCGCGGCGCTGGCCGGCCTTGTGCTCGTCACCGCCAACCCCGCACTGCGCTCCGCTGAGCTCGAGTACCTGCTGCGGCAGTCCAACTCGGTGGGGATCGCCTATGTCGACACTTTCAGGGGCACCGACATGGCGGCGGTGGTCGATGACGTGGCAACACGTCTTCCGCTGCTGCGCCATCTGGTCAGGTTCACGACGTGGGAGAGCGAGGTTCGAGCCGCTCGCGTAGCTCCGGTCTCCCTGCCGGCCGTATCTCCCGGGGAGCCGGCCCAGCTCCAGTACACCTCGGGAACCACCGGTTTCCCAAAGGGCGCTCTGCTCAGCCACGCGGCGCTGATAACCAACGCGAGCTTCGTGCACAAGCGCGCCCAATTTCCGGACGGGGGGATCTGGGCGACCGCTCTGCCCCTCTTCCACACCGCGGGTTGCGGGATGTCGGTACTGGGCACCGCCGCGAGCAGGGGCACACTGGTCCTCGCTCAGCTCTTCGAGCCGACCCTGGTGCTGGGAGCGCTCCAGAAGTGGGGAGCGGACCTCTTTGCGGCAGTGCCGGCCATGCACTACGCGGTCCTCGCCAACCCGGACTTCGACTCCTACGACCTCTCGTCAGTGAAGGTGGTGGCTTCGGGGGGAGATGCGGTGCCCGCAGCCCTCGTCCAAGAGGCGGAGCGCCGCTACGGTGCCCGGTTCTCCACCGTGTACGGCCAGACCGAGGTGAGTCCGATCGTTACCCAAACCAGCCCCGACGACAGCGAGAGCGACAAAGCCGAGACGGCCGGCAGGCCGCTGTGGCGGGTGGAGGTGAAGATAGCGGACCCGCAGAGTGGTACCGTGCTCGAGATCGGGGAGGAGGGCGAGATCTGCGCACGAGGGTATCAGGTGATGCTGGGTTACTTCGAGATGCCGGAGGCGACCCAAGCCACGGTTGACGACGAGGGCTGGTTGCACACCGGAGACCTGGGGAGCATGGACGAACGCGGCTATTTGAAAGTCACCGGGCGGTTGAAGGACATGATCATCCGTGGTGGCGAGAACATTTATCCCAGGGAGATCGAGGCCGCCCTTTTGGCCCATCCCGGCGTGGCGGCGGTTGCGGTCCTTGGGGTTCCCGATCCGGCCATGGGAGAGCGAGTCGTCGCCGCAGTCAAGCCGGCCGACCCCGGCAATCCTCCGGGCTCGGAGGATCTCGCCGCATTCCTGCGCGGGAGTCTTGCTCACTTCAAGATTCCCAAGAGCTGGTACGTGGCCGACGCTTTGCCCGCCAACGCGATGGGCAAGGTGCAGAAGTTCCTTATCAGGGAGCAGATTTCAGAT
>JAKAOC010000037.1 GCA_021823385.1 Actinomycetes bacterium | reverse complement strand
ATGGGCGGGACCGTCCTCAACAAGCCGGTGGTCGGCATGGCCGCGACGCCCGATGGCAAGGGGTACTGGCTGGTGGCGAGCGACGGTGGCATCTTCAGCTTCGGCGACGCCAAGTTCTACGGCTCCATGGGCGGGACCGTCCTCAACAAGCCGATCGTCGGCATGACCGCAAGCTAGGGCGGGTTCGACCGGGGAAATGGCGCCGCCGTGCTATTCGCCCGTTTCCCCGTCCACCGACTCGCGAATGAGATCCGCGTGGCCGTTGTGGCGTGCGTACTCCTCGATCATGTGGCAGATGATCCAGCGCAGACTGGGAGAGCCCCAGCCCTCTTCGCTCTTCTTGGCCGATAGGCCCATTCCACCCTCCTGCAGGGCCTTAGCGACATGCTCTCTGGAACGCTCGACCGATGCCTGCCACCGGGCGACAAGATCCTCCGGGGAATCATCCGCTGCGGTCCTCCACTCCCAGTCGGGATCGGCCTCCCAGTCGACGGCGTCGAACGGAGGACGCCACCCCTCCCCCATCAGCCACTGCGAGAACCACCAATCCTCGACCAGCGCCATGTGCTTCAGCAGGCCACCCAAGGTGATCTGCGAGGCGGCCACCTTGGTGGTCAGCCCGGCGGATCCCAGCCCCCCACACTTCCAAGCCAGCGTCTCACGCTGGTAATCAAGGAAGCCCAGCAACGTCGCTGCTTCGTCGCCCGCAAGCGGGGGTTGCACCCGCCCATGCTCGTCCACGAAATCAGGCATGCGGCAAGCCTAGACCTGCGCCCCGCTTGATGCAGGAACGTCGGCCCGGCAACCGACTCAGAGCCCCAGCACTCGGAGGACTCCCCTGGCCACAGCTTGGCTCATCTCGTAGATGGCGGCGTCGCGGGCCCTGTCCACCTTCTCGATGAGACCCTCGTCGGCACCGTCCTGAGCCAGCGAATCCAGGGTGGACACGATCGTCTTCTGGGCCGTGTCGGAGATCTCGAAGCCCAGCGAGGTGAGTCGCTTGAAGATCTCGGAGGACGAGATGGGCTCGGGAGCGGCGCTGGCCACCAGTCCGATTGCCGCCTTGGCCAGCTCGGAGGTGGCTCCGGTGGTCTTTTCGACGGCACCGGTGATACCGCCCGGGCCGGTTCCGGACTCGGCTTCTCCGATCCACGTCTTCATCTTGCGGATCAGCTCACCGAGTGTCTCGGCTTCGAAGGTTACGGTGGCCATGATCTGACCTTGCCTCTCTCTCAGCGGGGCGCGCCCTGGGCTTCCCCTCGCGCCAGTGGTCTCAGCCCGAGGTAGACGCGGCGCAGCAACTGGATGGTGATGAATCCCGTTGCTCCCCACACGAGGTCTTCCTCGAGCGCGAAGAAGTGCATCTCCCGGGTCTCGGCACCCCGGGTCCACAGTTCACGGTGATAGACGCCCGGCGCCAGGAGGTTGCGGATGGGCACCTCCAGCACCACGTCCACCTCTCCCTCGCTCAAGTAGTACTGCGGCGAGGCGAGCGCCGACACGCCGAGAAAGGCCGTCATGGAAACGCCGCTGGAGGCGGTGGCAAGCTCGGTTATCGGGCCAACCAGCTCGATCGACTCAGGTTCGACCCCTATCTCCTCATAGCTCTCTCGGACGGCGGCATCCAAAGGGGTCTCGCCAGGCTCGACCTTTCCCCCTGGAAACGCGATCTCCCCGGCATGCATTTTCAAGCTCTCGGCCCGCCGGGTGAGGACGATGGCAGGGGCAAAGGCCTTCCCCACCAGCAATGCCAGCACTCCCGCCGGCCGCTGGGGTCCCACGTCGGGAGGAGCCGGGGGCATACGCAGCCTGGAATTCGGGATGGACGGCGAACGTTCGAAGGCGCGCGCCACCGCATAGCGGTTTTCAGGCAGAAGCGAACTCAACTCGTCCACCCATTCAGGGCGCCCGATACGCCTTGAGCCCGATGGCCTCGGCACCAGCTGGCGAAACCGGCTGGAAAGCTCGATGATCTCCCCCAAAACAGCCTCACCTGCGATCGTCTACAGCGGGCATCGCTCCACATCAAAACCTAATGCGGCGGACGCACTTCCGATCGACGGGTGTGAAAACGAGGACGGGCCCGGGCATATGCCCGGGCCCGTCACGTGGGATTCCGGCAGGGCCGGAAGGCGCTCGATGCGCCTTGCTACATCATTCCGCCCATTCCGCCACCGGGCATTGCCGGGGCGGCGCCTGCGGGCTCGGGCTTCTCTGCAACCAGCGCCTCGGTGGTGAGGAGCAGAGCCGCAATGGAAGCCGCGTTCTGCAGCGCGGAGCGGGTCACCTTGGCGGGATCGATGACGCCGGACTTCACCAGGTCCTCGTAGACGCCGGTGCGGGCGTTGAAGCCGACCGAGCCGGTCTCGGAGCTCACGCGCTCGACCACAACCGCGCCCTCGAAACCGGCGTTGTAGGCGATCCAGCGAACCGGCTCCTCCAGAGCCTTGGCGACCAGCGCGGCGCCAGTGGCCTCGTCACCGGTGAGCGAAGCGGCAAGAGCCTCGACGTCGGCCCGCGAACGGAGCAGGGCGGTGCCGCCTCCGGCAACGATGCCCTCCTCGATCGCAGCACGGGTCGCCGACAGGGCGTCCTCGATGCGGTGCTTCTTCTCCTTCAGCTCCACCTCGGTGGCGGCGCCGACCTTGACAACCGCAACGCCTCCGGCCAGCTTGGCCAGGCGCTCCTGCAGCTTCTCGCGATCCCAGTCGGAGTCGGTATCGTCGATCTCGCGCCGGATCTGGGCGATTCGCCCATCCACCTCGGCCTTGTCGCCATAGCCGCCGACGATCTTGGTCTCGTCCTTGGTCACCTCGACGCGGCGGGCGCGGCCCAGAAGGTCAAGAGTGGCGCTCTCAAGCTTGAGACCCACCTCTTCGGCGATGACCTGGCCGCCGGTGAGAATGGCCATGTCCTGCAGCATCGCCTTGCGACGCTCGCCAAAGCCGGGGGCCTTGACGGCGATCGACGAGAAGGTGCCGCGGATCTTGTTCACAACCAGGGTGGCGAGCGCCTCCCCGTCGATGTCCTCGGCCACGATGACCAGGCCCTTGCCGGACTGCATGACCTTCTCCAGCACCGGGAGCACCTCGTTGACCGAGGAGATCTTGGCCGAGTAGAAGAGGATGTAGGGATCCTCCATCACGGCCTCCTGGCGCTCTTGATTGGTCACGAAGTACGGGGACAGGTAGCCCTTGTCGAACTGCATGCCCTCGGTGAACTCGAGCTCGAGCCCAAAGGTGTTCGACTCCTCGACCGACACGGTGCCGTCCTTGCCCACCCGGTCGATGGCATCGGCGAGAACGTCACCGATGGACTGGTCGGCAGCGGATATGGCGGCAACCTGGGCGAAGTCGGACTTACCCTCGACCGGCTTGGCCTGGCTGGCGATGGACGCGACCGCCGTGGCGACCGCCTTCTCGATGCCGCGCTTGAGGCCCATGGGGTTAGCCCCGGCGGCCACATTGCGCAGCCCTTCACGGATCAGCGCCTGGGCGAGGACGGTGGCGGTGGTGGTGCCGTCGCCGGCCACGTCGTTGGTCTTGGTCGCAACTTCCTTGACCAGCTGCGCGCCCATGTTCTCATAGGGGTCTTCCAGCTCGATCTCACGAGCTATGGAGACGCCATCGTTGGTGATGGTCGGGGCGCCGAACTTCTTGGCGAGCACGACGTTGCGCCCCTTGGGGCCGAGCGTCACCTTGACGGTGTCGGCCAGCTTGTTGACGCCGGCCTCGAGCGAACGCCGGGCGTTCTCGTCGAATTGGAGAATCTTGGTCATTATCGGGTTACCTTGGCCAGGACGTCACGGGAGGAAAGGATCAGGAGGTCCTCGCCGTCCACGGTGATCTCGGTGCCGCCGAACTTGGAGTAAACCACGGTGTCGCCCACCGCGATGTCGAGCTTGATGATCTCGCCGGTGTTGTCAGCGCGGCGGCCCGGGCCGACGGCGATGACTTCGCCCTGCTGGGGCTTCTCCTTGGCGGTGTCCGGGATAACGAGACCCGAGGCGGTCCGCTCTTCGGACTGCGCCGGACGGACAACGATACGGTCGTCTAGGGGGTGAAGCTGCATGCCTCGCAAAGCCTCCTTGTGTCGTGGATTTGGTTTCACTATAGCGCCTCCGTTAGCACTCTCATACATTGAGTGCTAACGGATTCGGGTACGGGCGTCAGGCCAGGCGCAGCGACGGCATCGCGTCGAGTTCGGGGTCCGACGGGCCGAAGCGCTCGAGCAGGAAGCGGCCCGCCGCGGCGATCATCGCGCCGTTGTCGGTGCAGTTCCGCTTGGCCGGCACATATACCGCCAGCCCGGCCTTCTCGCCCTCCTCGACCAGGCGCGCGCGCAGGAGGGTGTTCGCGCCCACCCCTCCCGACAGGCCGATGGAGGCGCACCCGGAGGCGACGGCGGCGGCTACTGTCTTTTCGACCAGCGTCTCGGCAACGGATGCCTGGAAAGCGGCGGCGACGTCGGCTGCAGCCGTCCCGGGATGGCTCTTCACATAGTTGGCAACCGCGGTCTTGGGGCCCGAAAAGGAAAAGTCGTACTCGCCCTTTGTCTTTGCCCGCGGAAAGCGTATGGCGGCGGGATCGCCTGCCATCGCCACCCTCTCGATCTCCGGCCCACCCGGGTATCCGAGCCCGAGGAGTCTCGCGACCTTGTCGAAGGCCTCACCGGCGGCATCATCCACCGTCTCGCCCAGGATCTGGTAGTGCCCGCGGCTCTGGGCCCGCACGATCATGGTGTGCCCGCCGGAAACCACCAGCATGGCCATCGGGAAACGGACCTCGGGGTAGTCGAGCTCGATCGCGAAGATGTGCCCTTCCAGGTGATTGACGCCCACCAGCGGGAGCTCCCATCCGATGGCAAGCGCCTTGGCCGCCGCCACGCCGACCATCAGCGATCCTGCGAGCCCCGGGCCCTTGGTCACGGCGACCGCCTCGAGGCCCACCGGGGAGAATTCACGGCCGGCATCGATGAAGGCCTGCTCGAGAACGGAGAGGATCACCTTGGCGTGCTCACGGGAGGCGAGTTCGGGAACCACCCCGCCGAAGTCCCGATGCAGCGATATCTGGGAAGAGATGACCGAAGAAAGGGCACGGCCGGACGCATCGACCAGCGCCGCCGCGGTTTCGTCGCAAGATGTCTCGATTCCCAGGATCAGCCCGCTCACGCAACCAGGCTAATTGGCAAGCAATGCAGAGGGATTTGCAGAGTCCTCGGCATCCATCCCTAAGGCGCAACCGGCTCAGTCCGAGGTGCTCCCGCTGCGGTGATATCCGTCTTCCGCTTCAACCGCCGGCGCACGCCGGTACGTTGGCATGGTCCACAGGCTCAACGCGGCAGCTCTCGCCCGAGCGTTGCGACCCATGGACCCGACTTTGGTCTGGGCTCCTGCGGGATTGGGAGCGGCCAATGCTTCGAGCTGGACAACCTCATCGCCGAGTGCCACCCCGGCATCTGCGTCAAGGAAGCCAGCGCCGGCGGCCCCGCCGGGCGCTGAGGCCCCTCTCCTGAGCCAGGCGCTCCAAGCGGGCGGCGTACTCGGTGGTGTCGATGTCGTAGGCCCACATGATTATCGCGTCCTCGTTGCTCTCCTGGTAATAACCCTTGCGCACCCCCACCGGCATGAACCCGAAGCTGTGGTACATGCGCTGGGCGGGCTGGTTCGAGACCCTCACCTCCAAGGTGAGGTTCTTCGAGCCCGCATCGATCGCCTCCATGACGAGGGAGTACATGAGAGCGGAGCCGACATGGTGCCGGTGGTAGGCGGGATCCACGGCGATGTTGGTGATGTGCGCGTCCTCCAGGACGTACATCACCCCCGAGTAACCGACCACCTCGGTGCCGATGCGTGCCACCGAGTACGAGCGCTCCTTCTTGTAGGAGAGTTCGGAGAGGAAGACGTTCATGGTCCAGGGCGTGGGATAGACCTTGCGCTCGATCTCCAGGACCCGCTTCAGGTCGCGCTTGCGCATCGGGTCGACCCGGAGGTCGCCCGGCTTCACCGTAGCGCTGAAGGGAGCTGTGCTGCTTACCATCTCGTGAGAAACCCTGGTAGTACGAGGTCGCCGGCCATAGCCGGACCCGGGTTTCATTCTAGGCCAGCGGTCCGCCCAAGCGGGGCGGCTAGGCGCTCGACCAGTCGCGCCTGGCAATCCTGGCCGATAACGTCGCCGCCCGAGCGACGGTGAGAATCCCGAAGGCCACCCACAGGTTTGCAGGCGTGTCGAGGAAGAAGTGCACCGATAGGGCTGCGGGGAGGAAGGCCGCAAGCGATGCCAGGGAGGCCCAGGCCATGTATCCGAAGTCCCCCAGGCCGATCAGTATGCCGTCCAGCATGAAAACGAGCGACGCCACCGGCTGCAGGAGCGCGACTATGCGCAGGAGCGCCGACATGGTGATCCTGGTGGCCGGATCAGGCGTGAAGGCACCGGGCAGCACCCCCGACAACGCGAGCATCAGCGCTCCCGTGGCCAGGCCGAAGACCAGGGAGAGGCGCACAAAGACCCCCGTCGCGCGGCGGGCCTCCTCGAGTTTCCCGGCTCCGACCGAGCGCCCGAAGCTTGTCTGAGCGGCGATTGCCACAGCGTCGAGCAGGAAGGCGAGCACGGTCCACACGGTCATGGAGGCGCTGAAGGCGGCCAGGGCCACCGTCCCCTGCCCCTCGGCTACCCAGGTGGCCACCAGGATGGCGACTCTAAGGGCGGCGGTGCGGACGATGAGTGGCCCACCGGCGGAGAACACCTCGGCAACCGATGACAGGTCGGCAAAGCGCGTTGAGCCGGTGCGCCGGTGTGCGGCTGCCACCAGAGACAGATACCCCGTGGCCACCAGCGCCTGGGAGATCACGGTCCCCAGGGCGGAACCCGCTATGCCCATGCCCAGGCCGTACACGAGTGAGACGTTGAGAACGATGTTGACCAAGTAGCCCGCCACCTGGACATACAGCGGCCCCTTGGCGTCGCCGAGTCCACGCATGGTCCCCAGCCCGCCCAGGCTCATCAGCTGGAAAGGAACTCCGAAGAGCGATATCCCCAGGTAGGTGCGGGCGTAGGGAAGGGCCGGCGCCGGCACGTTGAAAAAGCCGAGCAGCCATTTCCCCGCGACGGCCAGAACCACGGACACCGCCAGCCCGATCAGCGCCCCGGCCACCAGCGCCGAGTTCCCAAGCTTGGCCGCCTCGTCGGGGCGCCCCTGGCCGACCAGCCGCGAGACCCGGGCGGTCGTCCCGTAGGCGAGCACGATGAAAGAGGAGGTCACAAGCGTCAGGATCGCAGCCGCCGCCCCCAGGGCGGCAAGCTGGGCCACGCCCAGGTGGCCCACGATGATGGAGTCGGCCGCCAGAAACACAGGCTCGGCCACCAGAGTGAAGAGGGTGGGCACCGCGAAACGCAGCGTCTCCTCCACCAGACCGCCGCCCAGCGACAGGAGCCGCCTAGCCACCGTCTCTTGGGGGGAACTTGGCTACGGCCTCGTATTCGCGGACGTAGCGGACTTCGACGAGCTCCGGAACGATTGGCTCGCGACGCTCCGCGAGGTCGGCGAGATAAGCGCCGAGGGTGGCGCCGGCCAGCCGGTTGTAGGCCTCCGCAACCAGCTCCACCGAAGCAAAGGCGGCCAATTTCGCCGCGATGGACTCGCTGCAGGCCACCACCCGGCAGGAGCCGAGAAGCTCCAGGCGCCGCTCGCACTCGGGCACGTCCAGCGTCTCGCTGAAGCTACCCAGCTCGCCAAGGGGCAGCATGTGCCATTGGCCACGCCGCGCATCGCCCAGCACCACCATGGGCGGCTCCCGGCCCGCCTGGGCCGCGGCAGCGTGCGCCAGCGCCTCCTGGTGATCGAAGACGAGCACCTGCGTGCCACGGGCCTTGGCAAAGGACTTGGCGGCGGCGACTCCGATGCGGCTTCCCGAGAAGCCTCCCGGGCCCACTGAGACCGCCACCAACGAGATCGGCTCGCCCGCGCGGGTGGCCTCCGCAGAGGCGCGAGAAAGGAAGTTGCCGAGCTCGGCCAAGACCATGCGCGCCCCGAAGACCTGATGCACCAGAAGCGGCTCGTCCCCCGCGAAGAGCGCGAGGGTGGCGGGCTCGGTAACGGTGTCGATCGCCACGGTCAGCTTCACCGCTGTGGCCACCTTGCGCACCTCCCTGCTCGACGACGGGCCCGGCTGTGCCGGATCAGCAAAGAGCCTACGTCCCGGCCGCGGGGGAGCGCTTCGCCAATCCGGCGCGCGCCAGCCTCCCGGCCCAGCGTTCACTCCCCGAAAACGAGATCCGCCGGCGGTGCCCACCGTCGGTCTCGAAGAAGACCGAAAGCGGATCGAGCTCCGCGAAGATTCCGGCCGAGCGATCCCCCCATTCGATGACGGTGACGGAGTCCCCTTCGCCGAGCTCGAGCATGTCGATGGCGAAGGTGTCTCCCTCCTCCAGGCGATAAAGGTCGGCATGAGCCAAGGGAAGCCGCCCCCGGTACTGCCTGACTATGACAAAGGTGGGCGAGACCACGCGATCGGGGATCCCCAGCCCCCGCGCGATCCCCCGGGCCAAGGCGGTCTTCCCGGCGCCCAGGTCGCCTATCAGCAGTAGGACGTCCCCGGCGGCAAGCACCAGGCCGAGGGCTTCGCCGACCTCCTCGGTCATCTCCACCGAGTCGGACACGACCACGGCAACCTCAGTGCCTACTTCCATCGTCCACGCTCCATCAAATAGAGCTTGGCCGTCACAATATCGGCCCGCATCGCGGTGACGGCGCTGCCCCCCTGCCTGAGGCCGTAGGAGGGATGGAAGGTGGGCATCACCGTTCCGAACCGCGTCTCGAAGAACTTGCCGCGCGCGGAGGAGATCTGAAGATCCGGGCCGACCAGGAAGCGGGCGGCAACGGCCCCCAGCGCGACGATCAGCGCAGGCGCGATCGCCTCCAACTGCCCCTCCAGGTACGGCGTGCACGCCTCGACCTCGTCCGGCAGCGGGTTCCGGTTGCCGGGGGGGCGGCACTTCACGATGTTGGCGATGTAGAGGGAGGAGCGCGTGACCCCCAGCTCCTGCACGATCAAAGTGTCCAGGAGCCGGCCGGAGCGGCCCACGAAAGGCAGGCCGGTGGCGTCCTCCTCGGCTCCCGGACCCTCCCCGACGAAGACCAGCGGGCTGGCAGGCGAGCCCATACCGAAAACCACCTTTTTGCGGGTCTCGGCGAGCCGGCAGCGGGTACAGGCGGAGGCTCCGGCGGCAAGGGAGGCGAGCGCCGGGGTGGTTTCAGCCACGGCCCTCGTCCACCAGGCGGCGCGGAATGCGCTTGGAGATGCCGCAGAGGATCTCCCAGGTGATGGTTCCGGCAAGCCGCGCCCATTCATCGGCCCCCACGCGCTCGTCGCCCGAGGCGCCGATGAGGACAACTTCGTCGCCCGGCTGCACCTCCGAGTCCGGACCCAGGTCTATCAGGAGCTGGTCCATGGTCACCATCCCGGCCAGGGGATAGCGCCGTCCGGCGATGAGGACCTCGGCGCCTCCGGCGAACAGTGCCCGGGGGACCCCGTCGGCATACCCGATGGGAACGGTCGCCACCTTGGATTGGGCCGGGAGCGGGCGGCGCCTTCCGTAGCTTGGCCTCTCGCCTGCCGCCACCTCTTTCACGAAGGCGACCTTGGAGACCAGGGACAGGGCCGGCACCAGCTCAACGCCCGCCCGGTCAGCTCCGGGATGGTAGCCGTAGATCCCAAGCCCCACCCGAACCCGGTCGTAGCGGGAGGCCGGGTGGTACAGAAGGCCCGCTGTATTGGCGATGTGGCGTTCCCGGGGGGTGATTCCCAGCTGGGCAAGCCTGGCGAGCCCCTCCTCGAAACGGCGCAGCTGCAAGGCGGTGAACTCGCGGCTCTCGGCGGCGTCCTCGTCGGCGACGGCGAAGTGGCTCCAGAAGCCCTGCACCTCGCGTCCGCGCAGGTACTCGGCAATCTCCTCAAGGTCCTCCAGGCGCGCCCCCACCCTGTACATGCCGGTGTCGAGCTTCAGATGTATCAGCAATCCCTCCGGCTGCGCGGCCGCCAGCTTGGCCGCGGCCGGGGTGTAGACGGTGACGGAGATCCCCTCGTCCCGCGCCACCTCGAGCGTCTCGGGCGGCACCTCGGACAAAACCAGGATCTCCCCGTCGATCCCCGCCCGGCGCAGTTCTACGCCTTCGTCCACCAGGGCCACCGCAAAGCGCCTGCATCCCGCGTCGTAGAGCACCCCGGCGGCCGTCACCGCGCCGTGACCGTAGGCGTCCGCCTTCACCACCGCCATAACGCTGGCGGGGGCGGCGACCGCCGAGAGGCGGGAATAGTTCTCCGCGAGCGCCGCCTTGCTCACCTCTGCCCAAGCGGGACGAAGATCGGCGCTCATCGGCGGCTCCATTCGATACGGCTCTGCCCCTCGAAGTAGAGGGGGCCGCGAGCGCCCACGGGATGGAAAGGAGCCGACCACCTCCTGGCCGGGAAGGAACGCATCGCCCCCAAGGCTTCGGGGATCCGCTCGAGCA
>JAKAOC010000036.1 GCA_021823385.1 Actinomycetes bacterium | reverse complement strand
AGACGGCGTGACCGGTCTCCGCAGCAGTCAGGGCCATCGAGATGGTCTCCATGTCGCGAAGCTCACCGACCAGGATGACGTCGGGATCCTGGCGCAGTACGTGGCGGAGTGCATCGGAGAACCCCATCGTGTCCTCCCCCACCTCACGTTGATTCACCAGCGCCCGCTTGTGGCCGTGCAGAAATTCGATCGGGTCCTCCACGGTCATGATGTGGCAGTCGCGGCTGGAGTTGATCACATCGATGATCGAGGCAAGCGTGGTGGACTTGCCCGACCCTGTAGGCCCGGTGACCAGCACAAGGCCGCGCGGTATGGAGGCGAAGGACTCGACCACCTTGGGCAAGCCGAGGGAATCCAGCGACTGGATCTTGGCCGGAATGGCGCGCATTACGGCACCCACGCTGCCGCGCTGGCGGAAGACGTTCACCCTGAATCGGCCGAGGCCCGCGATGCCGTAGGAGGCGTCCAGCTCGCGTGAGGACTCGAAGCGGTCGCGCTGGGCATCGGTGAGGATCGAATAGACGAGCTCGCGAATGTTTACCGGGTCGAGCACCGGGGCGTGGTCGACCTTCACCAACTCGCCGTCGATGCGAATGGTCGGCTTCGACCCCGCTGTCAGGTGCAGGTCCGAGGCTCCCCTTTGGTTCACGATCGCAAGCAGCTCAGCCATCGTTGGTAGCGACGAGTCGAGTCGCGCGATGGAAACGAGTTCGTCCCCTCCGGGGGCCTGGGAATTCGTCTCGGCTTTCGCATTCGCGGACTGTCGCTCGAAGAAGGCCTGCGCGGGCTGGGAGCCGAAGAGCGCAATGGCGGCTGAATTCATCCCGTCCAGCGAGATCTGCGCGAGGTCGACTCCGGATCCCAGAGCCTGCTCCAAGCGCTGGGCCAGGCCGGGAACGTAAGGATCGACAGCCGCCGCCCGCAGGCGCCCCTCCTTGATGTCGTAGGGGACGACTCCGTGGTTATCGAAGATCTCGGGCTTGGCCAGGGTCTCAACCATCGTGGAGGAGAGTACCTCGGCGCTGGTTGCATAAGGCAAGCCCGCCGCTGAGGCCATCTCCCTGGTGGCTTCCTCCTCTGACATGCCCAGCTCCGCGAAGAGCGCCCTGGCGATCGCCACCGGGTTGGAGAGGTGGCCGATTGCTCCACGAAGTTGCCCGTCCTCCCCCTTGCCCGTGCTGACAAGAGCCCCTATCAACGCCTCAGTTTCCACCCGCCGCTCCTATGCAATGACGCGAAGTATTTCGTCTACAGAGGTGACACCAGACGCCACCTGCCTGAAACCGGCCAAGCGCATGGGCATCATGCCCTCCTCGAGCGCCAGTTGCCGAATTTCGTGACTCTTGCCGGCCGAGGCGATCAAGCGCTCCATCTCGTCCGAGATGTTCATGACCTCATGGATCGCGATGCGTCCCCGATAGCCGGTGTTCGAACAGACCGGGCACCCGGCCGCCTTGAACAGCTCCCTCGGCGGCTCGACACGCCCGTCGTCCCAGCGGGCTGCGACCAGCTCCTCTTCAGTTGGCTTGTAGGCGAGCTTGCAGTTGTCACATAAACGCCTCGCGAGGCGCTGAGCCACCACGCAGTCCAGGGCGCTCGACACCAGGTACGGCTCCACCCCCATCTCTATGAGGCGAGCCGGCGTCGAGGGGGCGTCATTTGTGTGCAGCGAAGAGAGGACGAGGTGGCCGGTTAGCGCCAGCTCTATGGCCGTCCCCGCCGTCTCATGGTCACGAATTTCGCCGACCATGACAATGTCGGGGTCGGAGCGGAGGATGGATTTCAGGGCGCTGGAGAACGAGAGCCCCGCCTTCGGGTTCACCTGCAACTGGTTGATGCCCGGAATCCGGTACTCGACGGGATCCTCGACCGTGATCACGTTCTTGGTTGGCGAATTCAGAACGTTGAGCGTTGCGTAGAGCGTGGTCGACTTGCCGGAGCCGGTCGGGCCGGTCACCAGGATCGTGCCATAAGGCTTCATGAACGCCGACCGGTAGCGCTCGAGCGACTCGGGGAGGAACCCGAGCTCCTCTAGGTCCATCATGGCCGTGGCGCTCTCCAGGATTCGCAGCACCACCTTTTCGCCGTAGATGGTGGGCAACGTTGCGACGCGCAGGTCCAGCTGACGGCCGGAGATCATTCCCGAGATGCGGCCGTCCTGGGGCACTCGGCGCTCGGCGATGTTCAGATCGGCCATGATCTTCACGCGGGAGACGATCGCCGCGTGCAGGTTGCGAGGCATGGAGGAGACGTTGTGCAGCACTCCGTCTATGCGATGTCGAATTTTGACCGAGTCCGCGGCCGGCTCGATGTGAATATCGCTGGATCGGTCCGCCACCGCCTGGGCGATGGTGGCGTTCACCAACTTCACAATCGGGCCGTCTTCGGTGATCTCCGGGAGCTGGCTATCCACCTCGCTTTGCTCGACGGCAGCCTTCGCATTTGCTTCGACGGTGTCCGAAGACAGCCCCACCAGCCGCTCGATGGCGCCCAGAACCGCGGAGCGCGCCGCCACGACAAGCAGCAAGTCCTTGCGCAAATATGCGCGGAAATCATCGATTCCCTGGACGTTATTGGGATCGGCCGCGGCGATTACCACACGGGAGTCGCGAAAGCCTACCGGAATCATCTCGTGTTTGACAGCGAGCACCCGCGGAACCATCGACGCCGCGGAGGGATCGATGGCTATCTTGCTGAGATCCACATATTCGAGCCCGAGCCTGGTGGCCAGCATCTTGCCGAGCACGGCCTCGTCCACGAGGCGGCGCTCGATGAGAACGCGGGAAAGTGGGACGTTGCGCCTGCGCTGTTCCTCGGACGCCTTGCGGAGGTTCTCCTCCGAAACCACGCCGTCCTGGAGCAAAAAACGGGCAAGCGGAGAGAAAGCCTGTGCAGAGCCGATCTGCGGATTGGCCCGCCGGACCGGGTGGAGGTCAACCGACGATTGTGGCGGTCCAGTTGTGGTCATCAACAATCATCTTCGTCTTGCAGGGCGCGCAACTTCAATGTTATGCGAGAAAAACATTCACTCATCCAATACCCGTCGCGCTGCCGTCGTACCGCAACTTTATCCGAAAAATACGACGAATTACAGGATTTAGAGGCGTCGCAATGTTTCGGCACGTGCGGCCGCTTGCATCTCCTCCAGCGGCGCGGCAATCCCGGTCCATGCTTCGAAGGCTGTGGCCACGGCGTGCACCAGCATTCCGACCCCATTTCCGGCCGGAATTCCCTTTGCCGCCGCAAGCTCCATCAGCGGTGTGACGAGCGGGTTGTAGACGATGTCGTAGACAAACTGCCCCTGGTGCAGGTAGTCCACTCCCACCGGGCTGAGTCCGGCGACACTGGTCCCCGCCATTCCCACCGGGGTGGCGTTGATGACCACGTCCGCCTGGGCGGCGTCGGCGGCCACTCCTACGTAGCCCACAGATCCGGCCAGGTCGGCGGCTGCCGAGGCGGTCTGGAGGTTGCGCGAGATGACGCACACGCTGGCCGCCCCCGCCTCGGCCGCCGCGAGGGCGATCGAGCGCGCGGCGCCGCCGCTGCCGAGAAGGGCCACCGCCTTGCCTCGGATCGAGACGTCGAAGTCGGTCCGAAGTGAGTTGATCAAGGCGATGCCGTCGGCGGAATCCCCGACGAGCTTGTCGCCCTCCCAGTAGACGTAGTTGACGCTCTGGAGCCGCTGTGAGCGCTCCGACACCGCGTCGAGGTGGTCGATGATCGACTGCTTGTGGGGCATGGTCACCATCAGCCCGGCCAGCCCGAACTCGCGAGCCGCCGCCATGGCGGTACCGATGCCGGCCTTGGTGGTCCGAAAGGCAACCACGACCATGTCCAGCCCTAGCCGCCTGATGGCAGCGTTGTGCAACACCGGGGAAAGCGAATGCGACACCGGATCGCCGATGACCGCCGCAACCCGGGTCGTGCCGGTCGGCCAGGCCCAGGACTGGTGGAGGGCGCCATCCTCATTCGAGCTCATCCGAGCCCCCTCTGCGCCGCGAGATTTTCATTTGCCAACTGCTCCTGGTATGTCGTGGAGAAAGCCTCCGTGCCGTCCGCTCGCACCACCACGAAGTAGAGCCAGGACCCGGGGGTGGGATTAAGTGCCGCCTGGATCGCCGCCCTGGTTGGGGCTGATATCGGCGTAGGCGGCAACCCCGTGATCAGATAGGTGTTATAGGGAGTTGCAATCTTCAACTGATCAAGTGTAGGCGAGCCGCCGCTCAGGTGTAGCCCGTAGAGCACGGTTGAATCGAGCTGTAGGGGCATGCCGGCGGACAACCGGTTGTAGATTACCCTGGCCACCTTGGGATAATCCCCCGCCTGGAGGGCCTCGCGCTGGATCAAAGAGGCGACGGTGAGGATCTGGTAGGGGTCAAGACCGAAATGGGTGCTGCCCGGAATGAGGCCGGCCGCCGCAGCCACCTTGGTGGTCTGATTCAGCATCTGTTGGATGATCTTGCGGTCCGGCTCGCTCTTCAGCACGAAATACGTGTCGGGCGAGAGCAGTCCCTCCAGCGAGGAGGCCGGAGTAGGCAGGAAGGGGCTCCGGTAGCCACCGGCCTGGAGCGCCCGGGCAAAGCCCGCGCTGGTGTGGCCGGGGATCTTCCCCGCGACCGCGGCGATCTGGGTGAGGTTCATTCCCGGGATGACGGTGAAGCGGTACTCCGCGACTTCCATGTTGCGGAAGGCGGCCAGCACGTCGGCGACGGATTCCCCCTTGTGAAGAAGGTATGTGCCCGGGCGAAGCGCAGGCTGTGGATGCAGGTGGACGTAAAGCCGGAAAAAGAGGCCCGACCTCACCACAGCGTCGCCCGCCAGCCGGTCTGCAACAGACGAAAGGCTGTCACCCGGCCCGACGACGAAGTCGACGGTGGGCCCCTTGGCACTCCCGCCCACTTCGTGGCTGTATACGGCGTAGGCTCCTCCGGCGATCACCAGGGCAAGTACGACCAGGAGCACCGCCAGGACGAGAATCAACCTCCCCCAGTGGATTCGACGCCGGTGCTCCCAGCTTGGCAAAGGCGCCAGATCAACTTCGGACATTCAAGACCTCGCTAGAGGGAACCCCACCGGTTCCCCGTCAATTCTCGGCGGAGGCGCCTGAGCCAAGATAGTGCTCAAGTATCACCGCCGCAGCCGCAGAGTCGATGCGGCTCCTGGCCCCGCGGCCACGCACGCCGGCCTCGGCCAATGCCCTGGCCGCTTCCCGGCTGGTGAGACGCTCGTCCACCAGCGCCAGCCCGAGGGAGAGTGCCTCTGCAATCCTGGAGGCGATCCCCCGGGCCCACAGGGCACTGGGCCCGGCGCTGCCATCGAGGGAGACCGGATCTCCCACAACCAGCAGCTCCGGCTCATACTCCGCCACGAACCTCGCCAACGCCGCTATCTCGTCCTCGAGGCGGCCCTGAACGCGGTAGGCGTCAACCGGAACCGCCACGCCTATGGTGTCGTTCCCAATGGCAACGCCCACGCGTCTCTTTCCGAGGTCCAGTGCCACGATCTTCAACGCTTGAAGGAACCCTCTCGTGCCGGCTTCAACGCTCGGCGAGGCTGGTTCGCACCAGTGCCAACGCCTCGTCGATCGCCTCCAGGTTCTTCCCGCCGGACTGGGCGAACTCAGGGCTGCGCCCCACTCCACCGCCCAGCAGCCTTGCAGCTCCGGCCACCAGCTCGGAAACATCCAGCTGCCGAGCGCTGCCCCGGGCCGCAACCAGAGCCGCGCGTCCCGCATCGACGGCAGAGGCGAGCACGACCACTTCCACGCCCGGCATTGATTTGAGCACGGAAGCCAGGTCCTTCAGCATGGCAGGGCCCAGACCGTCCACCCGCTCGACGATGGTGCCGTCGGTGGCCGAAGCCGCCAACGTCCTGGCCAGGGAGCCGACGCGCTCCGCCTCCAACGTGCGAAGGCTTTCGGCAAGCTCACGCTCCTTGGCGCGCATGGTTTCGATCCGCCCGAGCACCTCGCCCTCGGCGACACCGAGCTCCCTGGCGACCGCTCCCAGCTGGTCCGAACGTGCAAAGAGGTGGTCCAGGGCGGCCCGGCCGGTGAGCGCCTCGATGCGGCGCGTGTTCGCGCCGATGGAGCCCTCGGAGACCACGACGAAGAGACCTATGTCGCCCAAGGAGTGGACGTGGGTGCCCCCGCAGAACTCCAGCGAGTTCTCGCCGGCCTTCACCACGCGCACCTTGTCCCCGTACTTGTCCCCGAAAAAGGCGATGGCGCCCATGCCCTCTGCGTCGGCCTTGGAAGTCTCCACCGTCACGACGGCCTGGTCGGCGAAGATCGCGCCGTTCACAAGCTCCTCCACCCGGCGCAGCTCCTCGGAGCTGGTCTGGCCCCAGTGGAAGAAGTCGAAACGAAGCCGGTCCGGCGCGACCAGGGAGCCCTGCTGCTTCACGTGCTCGCCGAGCACGGCTCGCAGCGCCCAATGAGCGAGATGGGTGGCGGTGTGATTACGCCTGATACGCGCCCTTCGATCGGCATCCACCGTCGCTTTGACCAGCTGGCCAACCGTGAAGGATCCGCTCTGGAAGCGGGCACGGTGCCGGATCAGCGCCCCCACCGCATAGTTGGTGTCGAGGATTTCCGCGACTCCCTCGTCGCCCGAAATGGTCCCGGTGTCGCCGACCTGGCCGCCCTGCTCCGCGTAGAAGGGGGTGCGGTCGAGGAAGATCTCATAGACGCCGGGCTGTCCCGTGAGCTCGAAGACTCCCAGCACCCGGGCGGTGTCCTCGGTGGTCTCGTAGCCTGAGAATTCGGTCGGGCCGAACTGCTCCGCCAGCTCGCGATAGGCCTCGGTCAGTTCTGCCTCCACGCCCTTCTCCTTGAAGTCCGCCCGGGCACGCGCACGCTGCTCGGCCATGGCGGCGTGGAAGCCCTCCATGTCGACGTGAACCCCGCGCGAAGCCGCGATCTCCTCGGTGAGCTCGATCGGGAAGCCGTAGGTGTCGTGAAGGCGGAACGCGGCGGCTCCGCTTATGGTCCCTCCCTCGGCGATCTCGGCATCGAGCTGGTTCGAGCCGGCACGCAGGGTGCGCGCGAAGCGCTCCTCCTCGCGCGTGATGACCATGCGGATGAAATCCTGCTGCTTGGGCAGGTCGGGATAGGCCTCCCCCATCGCCGCGACGACCTTGTCCACCATGGCGCCGAGCATGTTTTCGTGGTGCCCTATCCGCCAGCCGCGAAGCGCGGCGCGACGGATGATGCGCCTGAGCACGTATCCGCGCCCCTCGTTGGAAGGGAGCACGCCGTCGGCCACCAGGAAGGTCATGGAGCGGGCGTGGTCGGCCATGATGCGCAAGGAAACGTCTGTCTCGTAATCCTCCCCGTATGTCGCGCCGGTCAGGTCGATGGCAAGGTCGAGCATCGGCCTGAGCAGGTCGGTCTCATAGACCGACCCCTTGCCCTGTAGGACCGGCAGGATGCGCTCCAGGCCCGCTCCGGTGTCGATACAGGGCTTTGGCAGAGGATGGAGAGCGCCATCCTCACTCCGGTCGTACTGCATGAATACGAGGTTCCAGATTTCCAGGTAGCGCTCGTCCGAGCCGAAAGCGGGGCCACCCTCCTGCCCGTACTCGGCACCCTTGTCGAAGTAGATCTCCGAGCACGGACCACAGGGGCCGGTATCGGCCATCTGCCACCAGTTGTCCTCGTCCAGGCGCTGGATACGGCCGGCTGGCACCCCGACTTCGTCGCGCCAGATGCGCTCGGCCTCGTCGTCGGAGAGGTGCACCGTCACCCAGAGGCGATCGGGATCGATGCCCAGCACCGTTGTGACCAACTCCCAGGCGAAGGGGATCGCCTGCTCCTTGAAGTAGTCGCCGAAGGAGAAATTGCCCAGCATCTCGAAGAAGGTGAGGTGGCGCGCGGTACGGCCGATCTGGTCAAGGTCGTTGTGCTTCCCCCCGGCGCGCATGCATTTCTGGATGGTCGTCGCGCGTTTGAAGGGCGCCTGCTCCTCCCCCAGGAAATAAGGCTTGAAAGGCACCATGCCGGCCACGGTGAAAAGCACGGTCGGGTCATGGGGAATGAGCGACGCCGAAGGCACGGGCACGTGTCCGCGCTCGACGAAAAACTCGGTGAAGGCTCTTCTCAGTTGATTGGCGTCCATTTGGCCTCCATCCTACCTCGCAACCCCTGGCCGCAGCTTGATTGTGGCCACTGCCCGCCCTCGCGGAGCGGCCGCCACCCGGGGAAATCGCACCCTCCCGGCGCTTAGTCTTGACTAGGTATCCCCTATTAGGCAACTGCCACTTGGAAAGAAGCGTAAATGAGCAAGGCAGCGGGACTGAGGACCCACTATTGCGCGGAGGTGACCACGCACCTCGTCGGGGAGAGCGCCTCCCTGTGCGGCTGGGTCAACAGTGTGCGCGACCACGGTGAGCACCTCTCCTTCGTCGACATTCGCGATCACACCGGGACCGTGCAGATCGTGACCGAACGCAATCCTGAGCTGCGGACGGAGTCGGCGATCCGGGCCACCGGCGTCGTCGCCCGGCGTCCCAAGGGGACCGACAACCCCAACATCGCCTCGGGCGAGGTGGAGCTGCGCGAGGCCGCCATCGAGCTGCTCGGCCCCGCGGCGGTGACCCCCTTCACGGTTACCGGGCACGCCGAAGTCGAGGAGTCGACCCGCCTGAAGTACCGCTACCTGGACATAAGGCGTGAGCGGATGCAGAACAACCTGCGCACCCGCGCCAGGGTGAACCAGGCCATCCGGACCGCCATGGAGCGGCAGGGCTTCTGCGAGGTCGAAACCCCGCTCCTGTGGACTCCGACCCCGGAAGGGGCGCGCGAGTTCCTGGTTCCCTCCCGGCTGCAGCCCGGCAATTTCTACGTTCTTCCCCAGAGCCCCCAGATCGCCAAGCAGCTGCTCATGGTGGGCGGATTCGATCGCTATTACCAGATCGCGCGCTGCCTGCGCGACGAGGACCTGCGCGCGGATCGGCAGTTCGAGTTCACTCAGCTGGACATGGAAGCCTCCTTCGTGACCCAGCAGGACGTGCGGGCTTTCGTGACCGAGGCAATAGTGGAGGTGGTGCGGGCCACCCGGGGAGTCGAGCTGAGCGGCATAGGGCAGATGACCTGGTTCGAGGCAATGGACCGCTACGGGGTCGACAAGCCGGATCTTCGCTTCGGATCGCCGCTGGTCGATCTTACGGAGCTGCTCGGGCAAGGGGACATACGCGCCTTCGCAGCCCCGTGCGTGAAAGGCATCAAGGCCCCCGTCGACGAAACCCTCAGCCGATCGAGACTGGATGCGCTGGTCGAGAGAGCAAAGGCGCTGGGCGCCAAAGGCCTGGCCTGGTTCAGGGTCGTGGAGGGCGAGACCGGCCTCGCGCTGGAGTCGCCGCTCGCCAAGTTCCTGGACGAGGGACGCACCGCCGCATTCGTAGAGGCACTGGGCCTGAAGGCAGGTGACCTGGCGCTGGCGGTTGCCGACACTTGGGAGACCGCGGTCAAAGTACTCGGGCAGATCCGCCTCGACCTTGGCCGGCCGGGCCTGGACCACTCGGCGCTGCACTTTGTCTGGGTGGTGGACTTCCCGCTCTTCGAAGGCCTCGATGACAAGGGCAATCCTGTCTCGGCGCATCATCCCTTCACGATGCCGAACGAGGAGGATTTCGGCCTGCTCGACACTGACCCCCTGAAGGTGCGCTCGCAATCCTACGATCTGGTCCTCAACGGCTGGGAATTGGGAAGCGGAAGCATCCGAATCCACCGGGGCGACATTCAGGCCAAGATCTTCCAGGTGCTAGGGATCGATCCGGAGGAGGCCGCCTCCCGCTTCGGCTTCCTGCTGGACGCCTTCCGCTACGGTGCGCCACCGCATGGGGGCTTCGCCTTCGGCATCGACCGGCTGGCTGCGATGATGGCGGGAGAGGAGAACATCCGAGAGGTAATCGCCTTCCCCAAGACACAAAGCGGGCTCGACCCCCTGACCAATGCACCCAAGCCCGTGGCGCCCGAGATCCTGGACCTCGTCGGCCTGACGCTCAAGCCACGCCGGCAGGGCTGAGACCGAAAGGGGCCCGATGCCTGGTGATCCCCAGCGCGAAAAGCCGCTCGCGGAGCTGCTGCGGCCCTCCAGCTTCGAAGAGCTGATCGGACACGGGCCCCTGCTTGCCCCCGGAGGAATCCTGGAGAGCTACCGCGGCGGCGCTCGGCTCTTCTCACTGATCCTCTACGGTCCACCGGGGAGTTCCAAGACGACCATTGCCCGCCTGCTCGCCGCCGAGAGCGGAGCCAAAGTCATGGAATACACCGGGTCGAACTTCGGCGTGGCCGAGATCCGCAAGGCGGTGGAAGCCACGGCCGAGGCGCGCCGTTCCCTCTTTGCCGGGAGAGTGGTCTGCTTCGTGGACGAGATACACCGGCTCTCCAAGGTGCAACAAGACGCGCTCCTGGCTCCGCTGGAGGCGGGCGCCATCGAGATCATCGCCGCCACCACCGAGAACCCCTCCTTCACCCTCTCCCGGGCAATACTGTCCCGCATGTTCACCGTGGCGCTG
>JAKAOC010000035.1 GCA_021823385.1 Actinomycetes bacterium | reverse complement strand
ATAGCGAGGTCGCCGCTCTGGTGGAGCGGGTGACCGGTGAGAACCCGGATGAATGGGGACGCTACCTGGCGGGTGAGAACCAGCTGGCAGGGTTCTTCATCGGGGCCGCAATGAAGGCGTCCGGCGGCAAGGTCAACGGAAGGATCTTCTCGGCGCTCCTGGCCGGGAAGCGCGAGGTGGCCCAGCACTGATCGGTGCACGAGCCCGCGGCCAGGTGATGCCGCGCCGCGGGTTCATGCATGTGGACCCGGGGCGGCTCGTGCCTCTCGGGTATGATCGTCGTGTGCACCTGCTCCGCCGTGGACGTGAAGCGTTGGGATCCGACGCCGAGCGCAGGGCCCCAGCAGCCGCGGGGGTTGCCATCGTCGCCGGCGTGGTGCTTCTGCAATGGTTCTACGTTGTCGCCCCGCTTCTCCACGCAAAGCCGCTGATCTGGCAGGACTCCATCGACTACGTGCGGCTGAGCACCACGCCGATACCCGCAATATTCACCCGTTCGCGCCCACCGCTTTACCCGTATCTGATACACCTGCTTGGCCATGGGCGAACCCTCCTCGTGGTTCAGGGTGTGGTCTCGGCTGCATCATTCGACATCCTCGCGCTGGCAGTCTTCACACGTGCCGGCCGCGGCTGGTTCCGGTATGCCGCCGCGGCCTTTATCGCCTGCATGGCGGTGTCGCAGTCGATCTCCCTATGGAACTACTCCATCCTCACGGAGAGCTTCACCCTTTCCGTAAACGCGCTCGCAGCTGCATCCTGGGTCCGCCTGCGGGGGTCACGAGCTCTCGTGCCGGCACTTGGCCTGGCTGCTTTTGCGGGATCAATGCTCCGGGATTCGGAAGTGATGCTCTTCCTCTTGCTGGCCGTGGCGCTTGGCGTCTATGGCCTGTACAGCAGGCCGGAGCGTCGACTCCAGTGGGCCACCGCGGTTTGCGTGGCCGCAGTGGCGCTGGGGGCGCTTTATGTGGCGGCCGGCACCAAGCGCACCTCGGTCTATCTGAAGGACGTCTTTTACGTCCGCATCTTCCCCTACCCGAATAGGGTTGCCTGGTTCGCCGCCCACGGCATGCCTGATTCCTCGGCCATCGACGCGCTGGCGCGTGCCGGCTCGGCCAAGCCCGGCGTCGCCAAGGTTGTGAGCTACAACACCTCCAAGCCGGAGTACTTTCCTCTAAATGCCTGGTTCCGGGACGCCGCGTCACGCGAGTACCTGCTTTACCTGGCCACACATCCCGGCTACGTGCTGCTCGAGCCATTCCAGCGGCCCACGCAGGCTTTCAATTCCGTAGGGCTCAACGTTCGTGGTTATGCGCCCCGGGGGCAGAAGTACCCACGACTGCTGGATGCCATCGTCTTCCCGCCGGGTTGGCTCTTGCTAGTGGGTTCGCTGGTAGTCGCTGCGCTTCTCCTGAGCGAAGGCGCAGCCGACGAGAGGCTCTTAGTTCAAGGCACCCTGATGGTGGCGGCCGGCCTGGTGCTGACGCTCATCGTTTGGCATGCCGAAGGCCAGGAGATCGCGCGTCACAATCTGGAGTCGGACGTGGTCGGCCGCATTGGCGTGATGGTGGCTCTGGCATCCTTGGGTGTGGCGCCCGCCCGCGTCACCGAGCTCGACCAGGGTTTCGCAGACACCAATTGATGCGTCGCGCGCCGGTGCGGCCTTTCCGCCCGAGCACGTCCTTGGCTATTGTTAAGACCCATGCAGCCAACCGACAATAACGCACCTCGCCGCGACCTCAAGATCCGCTCCAAGGACGTCACCGAGGGTTACACCAAAGCTCCCGCTCGCGCGATGTTGCGTGCAGTGGGCATGACCGACGAGGATTGGGATAAGCCCCAGATCGGGGTCGCCTCTTCATGGAACGAGGTAACGCCCTGCAACATGCCGCTCAGCGACTTGGCCAGGAGGTCGAAGGAGGGGGTTTTCGCTGCCGGCGGCTTCCCTCTGGAGTTCGCCACCATCGCAGTGAGCGACGGCATTTCCATGGGGCATGAGGGCATGCACGCCTCGCTGGTTTCTCGCGAGGTCATTGCCGACTCCGTTGAGACCATGATGCACGCCGAGCGTTTCGACGGCCTGGTCTCCCTGGCGGGATGCGACAAGTCGCTTCCCGGAATGCTCATGGCGGCCGCGCGCCTCGACCTTCCGGCGGTATTCCTCTATGGGGGCACGATCATGCCCGGCCATGCCGATGGCCGAGCCCTTGACATCGTCTCCGTCTTCGAGGCGGTCGGCGCAAGGGCGGCCGGTGGGCTGACCGACGAGGAGCTCGCCCTGATCGAGGCAAATGCCTGCCCCACCATAGGGTCCTGCGCCGGGATGTTCACCGCCAACACCATGGCCTCGGCGGCCGAGGCGCTTGGCATGGCGTTGCCCGGCTCCTCCTCCGCGCCCGCGGTCGACAAGCGACGTATGGACTACGCGTTTCGTTCGGGCGAGGCTGTAATCCGCTTGCTCGAGCTGGACCTAAGGGCCCGCAAGATACTGACGCGTGACGCCTTCGAGAACGCGATCGCGGTGGTAATGGCTCTGGGCGGCTCGACGAACGCCGTTCTTCACCTGATGGCTATCGCCTACGAGGCCCGCGTCGACTTGACGCTCGACGACTTCAACCGGATAGCGGCCCGGACTCCCCATATCGCGGACACCAAGCCCCACGGGCGTTTCCATATGAGCGACATCGACCGCGTAGGCGGGGTTCCGGTGGTTATGCGGCATCTGCTCGAGGCCGGGCTTCTGCATGGCGACTGCCTGACGGTCACCGGCAAGACCCTCGCGGAGAATCTGCAAGATCTCGATCCTCCGGCACCCGACGGCACCGTTGTGCACCCCTTGTCGAATCCGATCCACGCCGTCGGCGGAATCGTGGTTCTGCGTGGTTCACTCGCTCCTCAGGGAGCGGTGCTGAAGGTGGCCGGGGTCGACGAGGGCGCTACCGGGTTTGATGGGACCGCGAGGGTATTCAACGGCGAGGAGAAGGCGCTCGAGGCCATCCTTGCAGGGGAGATTCAGCCCAACACGGTGCTCGTCATACGGTACGAGGGGCCAAAGGGCGGACCCGGCATGCGCGAGATGCTCGCCGTGACCGGCGCCTTGAAGGGTGCCGGGCGGGGTTCCGATTGCGCCCTGGTAACCGATGGCCGCTTCAGCGGCGGGACCCATGGGCTCTCCATCGGCCACGTCGCTCCGGAGGCGGTCGACAACGGCCCGATCGCGCTGGTGGCTGACGGAGACCGAATAACCGTCGACCTGGATTCCAAGAGCATCGACCTGCAAGTGTCCGAGGAGGAGCTCGCGAGGCGCCTTGCGAACCTGAAGCATCCGGAACCCCGGTATACGCGTGGAGTGCTCGCCAAGTACGCCAAGCTCGTCCAGGGGGCGGAGCTAGGAGCCGTTACCACCGTTTAGTGCGATCTGCCCTCCCGTGCATGCAAGACGGGAGGGCGGTATTGCATCCGCGCCGGGTGGCTAGTAGGATGTTCCCTACATGAAAAGCGCCTCTTTTCTAGTAGTAGTAACGATCCAGTAGCGCCGCGGACGCGTTCCGAACGGTGCTGCTTCGCCTCCCTCGCGGGAGGCTTTTTTGTATCCAAACGGATCCCCTGTGCGAAGATCCTCCGGACTTTGACGCAAAGGAAAGCATGAGATGAAACTAACTGGGGCACAGGCCCTGATAAAGAGCCTTGAGATGCAGGGTGTGGAGGTGATCTTCGGCCTTCCGGGTGGAGCGATACTGCCGGTCTACGACCCGATCATCGATTCCCCCATCCGCCACATTCTGGTCCGCCACGAGCAGGGCGCGGGTCATATGGCGGAAGGATACGCGCAGGTGACCAACCGCCCCGGCGTAGCCATGGTGACATCTGGCCCGGCGGCCACCAACATCGTCACTCCGCTGGCGAATGCATACATGGACTCGACACCGATGGTCGTCATAACCGGTCAGGTGGCCACCTCGTCAATTGGCACCGATGCCTTTCAGGAGGCTGACACCACCGGCATCACCATGAGCATCACCAAGCACAACTGGCTCATCACCGACGCCTCGGAGGTCCCCGAGGTGGTGGCCGAGGCCTTCCACGTCGCGACCAGTGGTCGGCCCGGGCCGGTCTTGATCGACATGCCCAAGGACGTGAGCAACCAGATGATGGATTGGTACTGGCCTGAGGCGGTCGACCTGCCGGGCTTCAAGCCAACCACCAAGGGCCACCCCCGCTCGATCCAGTCGGCTGCCAGGTTGATCAAGGAGTCCAAGCGCCCGGTCCTCTACGTGGGCGGCGGCGTTATCCGCGCCGGAGCATCCGGTGCGCTGCTCGCATTGGCCGAAAAGACCGGAATTCCCGTGGTCACCACGCTGATGGCCCGCGGCGCTTTCCCCGATAGCCACCCGCTTTGCCTCGGAATGCCGGGAATGCACGGCAATTACACCGCGGTCACGTCGATGCAGAAGTCGGATCTTCTTATTACCCTTGGCGCGCGATTCGATGACCGGGTTACGGGCAAGCTCGCGGGGTTCGCCCCCGAGGCCAAGGTCATCCACGTGGATATAGATCCCGCCGAACTTTCAAAGATTCGACAGGCCGACATCCCGATAGTCGGGGATGTGCGCTCGGTCATTGAAGATTTGATCGAGGCGCTGGACAAGGGTGAGGCCGGGGAGATGGATCAAGCCGACCTCGCGCCGTGGATTTCTCAGATCCGCACCTGGCAGCAGCGCCATCCGCTGACCTACGACCGTGACGCGTCAAATGGCGCGCTAAAGCCTCAGTACGTCATCGAGACGCTGTCGTCTCTGACCCCAGAGGGTTCGATCCTCGCATCCGGGGTGGGACAGCACCAAATGTGGGCGTCACAGTATTGGCGCTTCGAGCACCCCAACGCCTGGGTGAACTCCGGTGGCCTCGGCACGATGGGTTACGCCGTGCCGGCTGCCATCGGCGCAAAGGTTGGCAGGCCGGACAAGATGGTTTGGGCGGTCGATGGCGACGGGTGCTTCCAGATGACCGCGCAGGAGCTTGTGACCGCCTCGGCCGAGCGCATACCGGTCAAGATCGCCCTTCTCAACAACGCCTACCTCGGCATGGTGCGCCAGTGGCAGGAGATGTTCTACGACCAGCGCTATTCCGAGGTCTACCTCTCGCCCGACCTCCCCGACTACGTCAAGTGGGCCGAGGCGATGGGATGCGTGGCGCTGCGGGTCGAGGCCCCCGAGGAAGTCGCGCCTGCCATCGAGAAGGCGAATGAAATCAATGACCGTCCGGTGGTTATCGAATTCCGTATCGACTCCAGCGAAAAGGTCTACCCGATGGTCCCGGCCGGGGCCACCAACGACGAGATCGTCCTCGGCCCGATGTCAGGAGCAGGCCAATGACCAACACGGGACCGAGCGTCGTCCCCATGAGCCTCCCGGGGGGCCGCAGCGCCAGAGGCGTATCGCATCACGTTCTCTCCGTCTTGGTCGAGAACAGGGCCGGCGTGTTGGCACGTGTGGCCCTGCTCTTCTCCAGGCGCGGCTACAACATCTACTCCCTTGCGGTGGCGCCCACCGATGACGAGCGCTTCAGCCGGCTGACGGTGGTGGTTGACCTGGATTCGGCACCGCTCGAGCAAGTCACCAAGCAGTTGCACAAGCTGATCAACGTCATCAAGATCACTGAGATAGATCCCGCGGACGCCGTCGAGCAGGAGCTGCTCCTTGCCGTGGTCGCTGCCGACATTTCGAGCCGCGGCCAGATCCTTGAGCTGGTCGGGATCTTTGGAGCAAAGGTGTTGGACGTCGGGCTCGAACGTCTTACACTGGCCTTGGCCGATACCCCGGAGAAGCTGGACGACTTCACCGAGCTGATCAAGGTCTTCGGACTGATAGAGGTCCAGAGGAGCGGCCGCGTAGCGCTTGCCAAGCTGAACAGAGGCAGCGGGCGCGGAGGAATTTCAAAAGGAAAGGCAAGCTAGCCAAATGGCTGAGATGTTTTACGAAGCCGACGCAAATCCTTCCTTGCTGCTCGGCAAGAAGGTGGCGGTTATCGGATATGGCTCCCAGGGCCATGCTCACGCCCTCAACCTGGCCGATTCGGGCGTCGAGGTCATGGTCGGCCTTCGCCCTGGTTCACCCTCGGCGTCCAAGGCGGGGGATGCCGGCTTGAAGACGGCTTCGGTGGCCGAGGCCTCCAAGTGGGCGGACGTGGTAATGATCCTCGCCCCGGACACCGCGCAAAAGAAGATCTACGAAGAGGAGATCGCACCCAACCTGGTTGCCGGTAATGCGATTCTCTTCGCGCACGGCTTCAACATCCGTTACGGCCAGGTCAACCCTGGCGCGGACATCGACGTGGCGATGGTCGCTCCCAAGGGACCCGGCCACCTGCTCCGGCGCACTTACGAGGAGGGCGGCGGCATCCCGTCGCTGATCGCGGTTCATCAGGACCCGACCGGGACCGCCAAGGAGCTGGCTCTTTCCTACGCACACCACATCGGCTCGACCCGGGCCGGGGTGTTGGAGACCACCTTTGCCGAGGAGACCGAGACCGACCTCTTCGGAGAGCAGACCGTCCTTTGTGGGGGCCTCTCCGCCTTGGTGCGTGCCGGCTTCGAAACTCTGGTGGAGGCTGGATACCAGCCCGAGTCCGCCTACTTCGAGTGCCTGCACGAGCTCAAGCTGATCGTGGACCTCCTCTACGAGCACGGCCTGTCCGGAATGTGGTTCTCCGTCTCGGAGACCGCTGAATACGGTGGGCTCACCCGTGGCCCGCGCGTAATCGGCGCCCAGGTCAAGGCAGAGATGAAGAAAGTGCTCAGCGAAATCCAGAGCGGCGAATTCGCCAATGAGTGGGTTGCCGAGAACGAGTCAGGGCAGCAGAACTTCGCCAAGCTGCGTGCAGAGGCGGAAGCTCATCCGATCGAGGCCGTCGGCCGCGAACTGCGCGGGATGATGCCGTTCCTCTCCACGGCGAAAAACATCCGCGAGGTTTCCGGAGGCTAGTTGAACGAGGGTGTGCAGGAGAGGGCGGTCATCCGTGACCTCTCCGCCGCACGCAGGTCGCATTTTGCTGCAAGTCACGACCTGCTTAGCGTCATCGTAAAAGGGTACTTCTCGGCTATCGCCGTGCTGCTCGTCCTGGACGTGGCAGCGACCTCCTCGAAGTTCTTTATCTTCACCAGGGCCCAGGTGGCCGCCTTCTCCTCATCCGCGCCGCATGTCGGGGCGGTGGTGCTGGTGGCCGCCCTGGCAGCCGGATTGGCCGCGGGCAGCCGGGGAGCCCCTCTTTCCCTCTTTCCCGCCGAGCTGCGTCTGCTATTCCTGTCCCCGGTCAATCGCGAACGGCTCCTGCGTGCCAAGGCGGTGCGTGCAGTGATCCGCTACGCGGTCGGCGGCGC
This sequence comes from Actinomycetes bacterium, assembly GCA_021823385.1. Next base: position 3,145 of record JAKAOC010000035.1, on the reverse strand, counting down.
CTTCCTGGGAGCTGCGGTCGGCTTCGGCGCCCGTACCCTCTCCACGGCGCACGCCGCTGACACGCCGCTGGGGTTCGGCGCGTTGGGCGCCATGGCGGGTGTGGCCTATGGTACGGGCTCGACGATCTCCCTCTCGCTCGGCCTGGCCAGGCGGGTGGCCTACGGCATTGGGTTTTTGCTGGCCGCCTTTGAGGCCGCCTCCTACCTGAGTGGCCTGCACGCGGATCCCTTCTACCTATCCGGAGAGACCCTGCGTTACGGAACCGGAGGAACGGCGGCCGCTTTTGCGGCTCTCGGCGGGTGGGCGTTGCTGGGGGCAATCGGGGTTTTGCAGAGCGGGCGCGCCGATATCGAGAAGGTCGAGCGGCACTCCGAGATGGTATCGAGGCTGCGATTCGGCTTGGCCACAAGGGATATCCGAGCCGTTATCCTCGCCTCTCGAGCCCTCTCCGAAGACGGTTATCGTCCCAGGCGCACCTTGGCCTTTCTTTGGCGATCGCTGCCCTCCCCCCGCATGGCACCCTTCCTTCGCTCGCTTGCCAACTTCACGCACTGGTCGGTCCGCCGATACATTCGGCTTCTGGCCCTCGTTTTCGTCTCCACCTGGCTGGCCACCCTCGCCTGGGAGAATGGAGCACTCGCCTACCTGGCCGCGATCCCGCTCGCGTTTGCCGCGGGCCTGGAGCTGGTGGATGCCCTCAGCTCCGTGGTCGATCGACCGGTCAACTTCGTCAACATGCCGGTAGAGGACGGATGGGCTGTTTCAAGGCTCCTCGTTCTGCCGGTGATAGTCTCGGTGGTGCTCTTCGAGGCGGCCGCAATGGCGTCTTCGCTGCTCGTAAGTGGCGTCCCCTTGGGCGTCAGGGCCGCCGTCGCGCTCTCGATGGGAGTGTCCGTCGTCTTTGGCGCGGCCATCACTGCGGTCAGGTCAGGCGCTCCGAGCGTAGGTATCGGCCTGCTTACCCCCGAGGCCCAATCCTTTGGCGTTTTCCTGGAGCTGATCCCGCTGGTGGCGGCTTCGGTGTGGCTCCTGCCTTCTGTGAATTCGCACAACGCGGTTAGCCTGGGGAGGCCGCCCGAAACCGATGCGCTGTCGGGAGCTTTCTTCTCCCTGGTCGTGCCGGTCGGAATCTGGGCCTGGCTGCGGACCCGGAACGTGATATCGGCCGAATGAGGAGCATTGTGAACCATGGCTGCTGAGGCCAAGACCAAAGCCAAGGTGCTGGAGGTTAAGGAGCTGGCAAAGAGCTTCGACCACCATGCGGCCGTCAACGGCATCAGCTTCGCTCTATTGCCAGGTTCGGTAACCGCCTTGGTCGGCCCGAACGGCTCGGGGAAGACGACCATCATCCGTACCGTCGCAGGCCTTTCCAAGCCCGATTCGGGCCGGATCGAGATACTTGGCGCCGGAGCGGGCTCCCGCCAGGCGCGTTCCGTCACCTCGATCATCTTCGACGAACCCGCCCTTTACGCTGATCTCACCGTCTGGGAGCACCTGGCCTTCTCGGCCCGGCTCTGCGGAGTGGAGGACTTCTCCGGCCGGGCTGACGACCTCCTGAAGCGTTTCTCCATAACGGAACTGCGCGACTCCCTCCCTTCGGGGTTCTCGAGAGGCCAGCGCCAGAAGGTGTCCTTGGCGATGGGCCTGGTGCGGCCGTTCAAGCTGCTTATCCTCGATGAGCCGTCCAATGGGTTGGACGGGCCCGGCGTGCGGTCGCTCGCCACTTCGCTCACCGAGGCTGCCGAAGCCGGTGCCGCGGTGCTGGTGGCCACGCACCTGCCGGACCTTCTGCAAGTGTGCGGTGCCATGCTGGCAATTTCCGAAGGGAAGCTCGTCTACCAGGGAAAGCCCGACCGCAGCAGGATCGAGTCGCCCTCCTAGGCCGAGGCGCCCGTCGCAAAGAGGGCGATCGCAAACCCGGCCACCGGGGGAGTCATAAGGACCGCAAATGGTACCCCGAAGCGCACCCCTCCCGAAACAAAGGCCAGGATCGCCTTGGTGGCCGTGTTGGTGAGTAGCGCCGCGGAGCCCGCAAGGACCGCGACGTGCTCGCTCAGGGAGCCGGCCGTGACCAGGGACGCCGCTGACAGCACCGGGGCGTGGGCGTCTGCAAAGCCGGCCAAGGCCGTCGTGAAGACGGTTCCCGCCGCACCGAATTCCTCTGCGCCCCATCGTGACACCACGAGAACCAGGGTGATCAGTGCAGCAAGAATCAGCGCCGGGACCAGCGAAAACGGTCGGCGGCTCGCGGGGGCCCTGTCCGAATCTTGGTTGGCGCCCCGGGTCAGGTAGTAGATCAGAGCGCCTTCGGCCACAAGCAATCCTAAGGCGGAAGCGAGGGGCGCGACCATGGCGGCGAGCACCTTGGGGCTTGCAACGCCCAGGACCAGAAAGAGCTGGACCGGTGTCGCCACGCTCGCCCCGATCGCTCCGGCGAGCAGCACCCCCTTGCGCGCCCCGGGCTGCCGGGAGGCCGCCCCCATTGACGCGGTGGTGGCCGATGCGGAGATGAAGCCTCCGGCAAAGCCGGCGACCAAAGTTCCTTTGGAGGCCCCCACGAGCCGTACCGCGATGTAGCCGAGCCAGCTGATTCCGGTCATCGCCACCACCAGGATCCAGATGTGGTACGGATTTATGGCGCCGTAGGGGCCGAGTACCCTGTCAGGAAGAACGGGCAGGACGACGAAGGCGATCACGAAGAAGCGTATGGCGTCGTCGACCTCCACCTGGCTGAGCCAGCTTTCGGTGAGTCCGTGGATGCGCCGCTTGGAGGCGAGCAGCACGACGGCCACGACGGCCAAGCCAAGTGCGAGCTGCGCGTTTCGCCAAACGAGTGCCCCGAGGGCATAGGTGAGGGCCAGTGCGACTTCCGTAGTGGCGCCGATGTCCTTGACCGCTGTGCGCATGTAGGCGACGACGCCAAGGGCCCCCACGGCCAGCAGGCCCGCTGCCACCATGTACGGGCCGAGCGACGCAGCTACGCAGCCCAGCAGGCTGATAAGGGCGAAGGTGCGGGATCCGGTAGCCAGCTCGCCGCCGTCGCGGCTGTCCCATTCCCGCTCCATTCCTACGCCCAGGCCGAGGGCGGTGGCCTCTATGTAAGGAGTGATCGTAGAGAACTCCATGGACTCGCTCCGCAACTTG
>JAKAOC010000034.1 GCA_021823385.1 Actinomycetes bacterium | reverse complement strand
TCGGCCAGCTTCCTGATCACCTGCTCGGGCGTGTGGTGCCTCTGCTTCATGCTGTCCTCCTGGCCCCATTCTGGGGCATCGGGACTCTCAGTCGCGCTGGATCATTTCAGAGGGGACCCCGCACTGCCGCTCCAGTCCAGTGTCGAGAGCAACTTCGAAACGGTGTATTTCATCGACTGGGAGAACCCCGACAACAATGACTTCGCCATCGCCGAAGAGGTGACGCTCAACGGCGACCATGAGCGGCGGCCCGACTTGGCCCTCTACGTCAATGGCATCGCCTTCGGGGTCATCGAGCTGAAGAACAGTCGGGTCTCGATCGAGACTGGCATACGTCAGAACCTCTCGAATCAGCTGCCGATGTTCAACGCCTGGTTCTTCTCCACCGTTCAGCTGGTATTCGCGGGCAATGACTCTCAGGGTCTGCGCTACGGCACGGTCGAGACTCCCGAGAAGTTCTTCACGTCCTGGAAGGAAGACGTCCAGGACGACTCACGCATCAAGTTGGATAAGTACTTGCTGAAGATGTGCTCCCCAGAGCGCGTTCTCGAGTTCATGCGCGACTTCATCCTCTTTGACGCCGGCAGAAAGAAGGTCCCTCGCCCGCACCAGTACTTCGCGGTCAAGGCGGCGCAGAGGAGTGTCGAGCGACGTGAAGGCGGCGTCATCTGGCACACTCAGGGATCCGGCAAGAGCATCGTGATGGTTCTGCTCGCTCGATGGATCTTGAGGACGAATCCCAACGCTCGCGTTGCGGTGGTCACCGATCGTGACGAGCTCGACAAGCAGATTGACGGCGTCTTCTCCTCTGCTGGCGACACCATCGTCCGCACTTCGAGCGGTGCTGATCTCATGGCGCACCTGTCCCAGGCTGAGCCCCGTCTGCTGTGTTCGCTGATCCACAAGTTCGGTCGGCGGGGAGTGGACGACTTCGACGCCTTCATCGAGGAACTGGCCGCTCAGCCAAGTCCCGCAGTCGGCGAGCTGTTCGTCTTCGTGGATGAGTGCCACCGAACTCAGAGCGGCAAGCTGCACCAGGCCATGACCACGCTCCTGCCCGACGCCGTATTCATCGGCTTCACCGGGACGCCGCTCCTGCGCAAGGATGCCAAGACGACCTTCGAGGCCTTCGGCCGCTACATTCACACCTACAAGTTCCGAGAGGGTGTCGAGGACGGCGTCGTCCTTGACTTCGTGTACGAAGCCCGTGACGTCGAGCAGCTTCTCGGCAACCCCCAGCGAATCGACGAGTGGTTCGAGACCAAGACCCGCGGCCTCAGCGAGTGGCAGCGCGCGGAGCTGCGTAGCCAGTGGGGCAACTTCCAGAAGGTGCGCAGCTCGAGGTCGCGCATCGGCCGGATAGTCACCGACATCGAGTACGACTTCGCCGTGAAGCCCCAGCTAATGGAGCCAGACTGCCTGGGAAACGCCATGCTCATCGCCTCCAACATCTACGAGGCCTGCACTTACTACGATCTGTTCCAAGACTCCTCGCTCAAGGGCAAGGTTGCCCTCGTCACCTCCTACGACCCGCGGGCATCCGACGTGGCCCTCGAAGAGACCGGTGCCAACACCGAGACGGAGAAGCAGTACATCTACAACCTCTACGAGAATCTCCTCCAGGGACGTGATGCCGCCCCCGGCCAGAGCCCTGCCGAAACCTACCGCGACTGGGTGCGAGACTTGTTCGTTCACGAACCCACACGGATCCGGCTGATGATCGTGGTCGACATGTGCCTGACCGGGTTCGACCCACCCGCGTGCGCATATGAGTACATCGACAAGACCATGCAGGATCACGGGCTCTTCCAGGCCATCTGCCGCACGAACCGAGTGAGCGGCGACTGGAAGGAGTACGGCAATCTCGTCGACTACAAGGACCTCTTCCACAAGGTCCAGGATTCGATTGCCGTGTACAGCTCCGAGCTCGATTACTCCGACGGCGGCGTCACCCCCGAGGTAATGGCTCAGGATCGCCTCAAGGAGGGCCGTGCTCGCCTCCTCAACGCCCTTGAGGTCGTCGCCACGGTCTGCGAGCCGGTGGTACCTCCCCGTGACGAGCTCGACTACATCCATTACTTCTGCGGCAACATCGAGCGACCCGACGACCTCGCCCGTACCAGCCAGACGCGTGAGGCACTCTACGGCGCCGTCGTCTCCCTGGCCCGGGCCTACGCCAACATCGCTGACGATCTGCCCGGCGCCGGTTTCTCGGCGAAGGATGCGGCGTCCATCAAGGCGCAGGTCGATTACTACGTCAAACTCCGCGACACGATTCGCAATGCCGCCGGCGAGAAGCTCGACACCAAGGTCTACGAAGCCGACATGCGCCACCTGATTGACCACTACATCGAGGCCAAGCCCCCCGTGAGGGTATCGGCCTTCGACGCCGTGCCTCTCTTGGACCTGATTGTCAGGACCGGCGCGCTCGACGCTATCGACAGGCTTCCCGAGCCGATCAAGAAGAACCCCACCGCCGTCGCTGAGACAATCGCCAACAACGTACGCGCCACAATTGCCGCGCGTCGCATGGCCGACCCCGCCTACTACGAGAAGATGTCCACCCTCCTCGGCCAGATCGTTGAGGAGCTGAAGGCCCAGCAGATTGAGTACGCCGAGTACCTTCGCCTCGTCGAGGAACTGATTCGTAGTCTCGAAGCTGGCGCTGACGATTCCGTTCCGTCGCAACTCGATACCGCGGGACTGCGCGCCATCTTCAACAACCTGCCGGGCGAGCCGGACGAGGCACGAGTCCAAGCTGCCGAGGCGCTTGACCTGGCCGTCAAGCGGGTTCGCCAGGCCGACTGGCGGGGCAACTTCCGCAAGGAGCAGGTCATCAAGGCCGCTCTTGCTGAGGTCCTCGGTGACGATGCGGTGGTAGAGGCCATCTTCCAGGTGATCAAACAGCAGGCCGAGTACTAATGTCTGAAATTCTCCAGGTCGCCGATATTCCCATCGAGGTGCTGCGCAAGCCCATCCGGAACATGCACCTCAGCGTGTACCCACCCACGGGTGCTGTTCGCATCTCTGCCCCCACCGCGCTGGACCTCGAAGCGGTCCGTCTATTCGCCGTCACCAAGCTCGGCTGGATTCGCAGCCACCAGCTCTCCCAGCGTCTCCAGCCCCGCGAGCCCGAGCGCGAGTACCTGGACCGGGAGAGCCACTACCTCTGGGGTCGTCGCTACCTTTTGAAGGTGATCGAGTCCGAGGTGCCCACCCACGTGGCTCTCGAGCACTCGCGGTTGGTTCTCTTTGTTCGCCCGGGCGCGAGCGTCGAGGACCGCGCCGGCGTCATGGCGGCGTGGCACCGTCAACAGCTCCGCAGCCGAGCCGAACCGTTGATCGCGCAGTGGGAATCGGTACTTGGGGTTCAATGCCACGGCCTTTTCATCCGCCAGATGAAGACGCGCTGGGGGAGCTGTAATGCTTCCCGCGGGACGATTCGGCTCAACACGGACTTGGCCAAGCGTCCTCCTCAGTGCCTGGAGTACATCGTTGTCCACGAGCTCGCGCACATCGCCGATCCGAGCCATGGGCGCGTATTCCAACATCTACTCGACTCCCACCTGCCCAACTGGGCCGGATTGCGCGAACTCCTCAACGACTCTTCGCTCAGCCACGCGCAGTGGGTGACACTCGATACGCAACGATCCTCTGTCGCCCTTGTGGACGGGAATCTGTTCGTGGGCAAGAACCAACAAGGGCAGCTGGTAAGACCATGACCGTGTCATTCTCCTTGACCGAGACGATTGTTCAATCAGTATCACGCCTCGTTGATGACGTACGTGCAACGCGGCTTCCGAGCCATTCGGATCTTGAGCGCATCTTTCGCCGCTCGGGCCTCGAGGCTTTTGACCCGCACCGCGACCCCACCGCCACAAAGGTGGGCAAACACAAGCGAGTCCGGGAGGTCCTGACCGCAGCACTCGATGGCGGCTCCGAGGCTGGCGCAAAGTGTGTCGTCATGCTTATCGACAACATAAGGGGCAATGGGGGCTTTCGTCCTGAATCAGACAACTACTGCGGTGCGGATGCGATCGCCTCGTGTGTCGCTGCCTTCGGCACTGAGCCCGTCGAACTCACCTTGGACGGGGAGCTTCGGCCCAGGAATCTCGACGGATTGACGGGCCGGAAACTGTCCGACGCCATTCGCTCATACGTTGATCGGGCCCGCCGGGGTCACGAAGACAGCGTCCTGGTTGCCGGCACCAACAAGGACTTGATCGAGGCGGTCGCACACCACGTGATCGCGGAACGATTCAACACCGAGCCATCTGGAGATTTCCCCACCGTCCTGGGCCAGGCGTTCGCAGCGTTGAATTTAGCGGCGATGACCCCTAAGCAAGAAGCCGGCGGCTTACCCGGCGCTCGCGACGCGATGACCGTCGCTCTCTATCAGTTGGCTCTTGCCGTCAATCGCCTGCGCAACAAAGCTGGAAGTGGTCACGGAAGACCCTTCATTCCAGACCTCAACTCTGCCGAGGTCCGTGCGGCCACCGAGGCGACAGGTCTTATTGCGGGTCGCCTGCTCGACGAACTTGAGCGAATCTAGGCGACTGCCCGCCCCACCGGGATCTCGAGCGGAGGTGCCAACTACCCATGTTCGAAGGCCCAGAGTTCCCACTCGGCCAGCGATGACGGCCTGTCTGGATGACGCGCCGCGGACGCCTCGATGGTCGCGACCTTCTCTAGGTGGTTGCTCCAGGCGTTCACGTCCGTCCAACGTGCTTGCTCCTGGTTAGCCCCAGCGGTGGTGAGCACCCTATGGCCCCCTACGCAGTGGGGCGCGCCGAGGGCATCGCGTCGTCGAGCGCGACCCGTCGCCATTTCGCCGCCCGGGGTATCAGGCCGAATCGGCCGAGGAAGCGAGACCGAAAATCCGGAAGGTCGTGAAGTGGCACATCTCGACCGTAACGGTGCCTCCTCTGTAGTTCAGAGAACCGGTCAATCGCCGTTCCGACCAACGGCCGGAAGACATCAGCGCCGCGCGACCGCCGTTTCGTAGAGAAATGTCGCGATGGTGGAGGCTGCTCCGACTGCGAGCCGCGCGTGTCGCGGACCCAAGCCGCTACGTCCAGGAGCGTGTCCATGCCCGGTGCCGTACGCATTGCGCAACTGCGCGATGCCCGCCACGACGGTTGCGAGGCTTCCCAGGACCATTCGGATAGAGTCCGCTGACGGCGACGTGTCCGACACGTCCTGTGGTGTCACTCGAATGGGTTTCGACGCCTCCTTGACCAACCGCGATAGGTCCCAAGTTGCCGCGGCAGCGACACCGTGCTCGTCGAGAATCAGGTGGCAGATCGTCTCGACGATCTCTTTGGCCGAACCGATTGCGAGCTCCGGGTCGGTCTCGATGTTGCTGTCCATTCGTCGAATCCGGCGACGAACATCCTCCATGTCGTCGAGCCGAACGACCCGCTCGATGTGTGCCACGGCTGATGGGACCAAAGCGGTCTCGCGGACGCTGTAAATGGGCCGTTCGGAGATGTCGCCGATTTGGTGAAGCTCGAATCCGTCGGGCCTCAGGTGTTCGTTGTACATCTCGACAAGATGGAGGGCGTCCGCCCGATTCGGCCGGACCGCCGGGTGGACTGTCTCGACGAGGAATCGAAAGAGATTCTTGTCCTCGTCAAGTCCGAATCGGGAATCCCTGATTGGGGGTCTCCATCTAACCGGAGTGGATTTGGCCAACTCGCAGTAGGGTCACGAGTGTGCTGGTCGCTTCTCGTGCTCACTGGGACTATCCCGCTGATTTTGGCGAGTTCGCCGCGTGGTTCTCGACGGACGCTGACTGCTTGGACTATCTGAGGTGGCTGCGTTGGCCCAACGGCTTCGCCTGTGAGGTCTGCGGAGAGTCGGGCTGGCTCAACGGGGACGGGCGCTATGAGTGCTCATCGTGTCACCTACGCACAAGCGTCACCGCCGGCACCATCTTCGACCGCACACGGACTCCCCTCACGGTCTGGTTCTACGCAGCGTGGCTTTTCGCGACAAGCAAGGACGGCATCTCAGCTATGGCGTTACAGCGCCAACTCGGTCTTCGCAGTCACCAGACAGCCTGGACGATGCTCACCAAGCTGCGGACCGTCACGGTCAATCCTGGTCGCGACCTGCTGACAGGAGATGTGGAGGTCGACGAGACCTTCTACGGCGGGCGCACGCCGGGTCAGCGAGGAGGCCGCCAGTACGGCGCGAAGCTGCCCGTAATCGTGGCCGTCGAACGCCGCCAGCCCCGCGGGTTCGGTCGCTGTCGAATGGCCATCGTCGATCGCATCAACCACGCGACCCTTCGCCAGTTCCTCGTTGAGAACGTCGCACCCGGCTCAACGATTCACAGCGACGGGCTCAACTCCTACGTCCGAGCCACCGGGGGCCTTTACACGCTCAACGCGCAGCCGGCCCCTGGCGCCTTAGCGACGGTCGTACTGCCGGGAGCTCACCGGGTGGCCTCGCTCTTCAAGCGCTGGATGCTCGGCACCCATCAGGGCAGCGCCGACTGGGACCACCTGGCCCTGTATCTGGACGAGTTCGTCTTTCGATTCAACCGACGAACGAGTCGCCATCGGGGCCTTGTGTTCTTGCGCCTGATGGAGCAAGCAGTTGCGCACGGCCCCGCGCCCTACCACGAACTCATCGTCACCCCGCGTCCCAAGCGAGTTCCGCCCACGCCACCAGTGCCGGCGCTGCGCGGACGAACGCTCACGCTCGAGAGACCTCGGGCAGGCCGACCCTGGAGAGGCTGAAACGAACTCTCGCGCGGGCGTCACGTTGAGGGTGGCTTACGACGGGTGATGCTGGATGGCGCGCCAGACCCACGCGGCCTCAACAACGACCAGCAGGCCGAGCACGACATAGGCACCGACCGCGCCGGCAAACTTCCCGACCACTGAGGTCAGCAGCACTATGGCGACGAGTGTCAGCCAGAACTTGACCGCACCAAATACGAACCTCATCTCGCCTCCTAAAGACCGTTGAGTTTCTTCAAGTACCGTACCCCTTCGGCAGTGAATGCCAATCGATCGTCTTGTACCTCTGGCAAACCGAGGCCGCGGTGGGAAAAGCTCACGATTCTCGCGTTTACTCCGGTTAGATGGAGAGCCCCTATCCCTGAACACCCAGTCCTTTTCCCAATCGAAGTTCCAGACTGTGTGTTGGTAGATGTCGTCCTCGGCGTTCGAGTATCGGCGGTCAGTGGAGGGAAGGCTCTTCAGGTCGTAGATGCGTGCCAGGAACTCTGGCTCCTCGAGCCGCCCACACCAGTGCAAAGGCGAAAGTTGGATCTCATCAATTAGCGACCTGCGTGCAGTTATGGGATTGGGCTTGGAAAAACACTGATGTAGTTCGCATAGCCTGAGGAGGTGGCTGGACGACCCCGCGGCTCGGGAATGCGCGAAGGCCTACCGATGTGTTCGCGTCACCCAGGGAGCCACGTAACGCTCGGGGGCCACTACGGGCCACCCGCCGCCCGTCGGCAGCTCTACCGCTGCGTGCCGGACGCCGAGCCCACCCACACCTTCGCCGGCCCGCTGGGACGCCGGATGCTCGCTCAGCCCACCACGTGCGACGCCTGCGAGACGCATCTCCACCAGCACGAAGGGCCGGCCTCCCCCCAGCGCCACACCTACACCATCCGTGAGGTTGCGGCGGCGCTCAACGCCGTCGCGCACGGCGAGAGCTACGCCCAGGCCGCCGAGACCGTGCGCGAACTCGCCGGTCGGCGCGCGACCCGACCGGGCTTCGGCGCCCAGGTGGTCGGTGCGTGGGTCGAGACCCTCGGGCCCGTAGTCTGCGCGCCCTACGCCGAGCAGTCCTGGACTGAGACCATCGTCTGCGACGCGACGGCGTTCTCGTTCCGCAACCACACGACCGACCGGCGCCAGCACGCGTTCTCGGTTCTCGCCATCGTGGGTTATGAGCGCACGGGAGGTCCTCGAGTCCTGGCCCTTCACGCCACCCACCGAGCCAACGACGCGGGCTGGTTAGAGGCGTTCTCCCGTCTCAGTGGAACGCCGCGAATGGTAGTCAGTGACCAGGCCCAGGCCACGGCCAACGCACTGGTGTCTCGGTGGCCCACGAACGCGCCGTTCCTCTACTACTGCGAGCACCACCTGCGTAAGAACGCCCTCGCCCGCCTGGACATCTACGGACTCGCCCAGGACGACAACCCGGTCTTCGCGGCCCTCGGGCCCGCCTTCACCAGTCCGCAGGCTTGGACGACTTTTCGACGCCAGGCCGGGCGCTACACGCGGATCCGCAGCTGGGCGCTGAGCGTCGATGCCCTCGTGAAGTCCCAGAGTGCCCAGCGACCACATCTGCCCTACGTGCGCTCGAACTCGGCTGTCGAGGACACCTTGCGAAAGCTGCGCGGGGCCATCGCGCCGCGGGCGTGGTCACTGCGCAACAAGGAGCGCACGAACCGGATGCTCGAACTGATGAGGGTGCGGATGAACAACCAGGCCAGCGAAGCGGCCTTCGCTCACACCATCCGCGAGGCGCTGATGAATGGCCTTGTTCTGCCGGACCAGATGCGCATAGTCGATGCCGGAACCGGGCCGGTCATTCGACGTCGGACCCCCGCGGGCCAGTCTGTGCCGAAGCCGTCTCTGTGGTTGTGAGGTCATCGGTCTTGACCCCGTATCGAAGTCCGCGCAACACAGATCGATAACGGATGATTGAGTGCCACCCTGAGATCCACCCTACGACGATGACCAGCGCGAGAAGAACCGATAGGACCACGAAGAGCACGCGGGAACCGGGCGCCGGCATCGCAGCCCACGCCACGCCGGTATTCGTAGCAATGGCCCCAACGGCCCCGGGCACGGGGAAGCAGACGTTCTTCATCTGTCGCGGGAAGAACGCGCCAACGGAGGGAACGGGTTGGGCGTAGCCCTGAACCAGGAGGCCGGTCGCTGTCGTGAGGTGACAGCCTCGACTGGCGCGCTTGGGAAGTGTGGAGCCGAAGAGGAACAGAGCCTCAGCTCTCTGGTGGTGCTGTAGCACCATGCGCTTCGACGTGGGAGGTGGATTCGGGATGGTCATGTTGCCGGTGGTGACAGTGGCGGCACTCGTGGCGTCCCTCGTGGCAGTGATGTCCGGGGCCCCCATCAAGAGGTGGCAGACAGAACCTCGGTTGTAGAAGAACACCGGCACTGCCCTCTTCGAGAACGCATGGCCGGTTCCCGTCGGGGTCGGGTATTGGTAGGTCACGTTGGAAATGGTCGCTCCGGCAGTGACTTCGATCTGCGACGTCACGCAGGCCGGGTAGCGCGTTGCGGCCTGGGCGACCGCGGCGGTCGAGCCCAGCGAGACGGCTGACGCGGCGGAGGCGATGACGGCCAGAGCGAGGCGGGCGAGACCGCGTCGCGCACCTCTTTTGGTGAACCTCATCCACGTACCTCCCCCTGACAGAACTTACGCTCGAGAGTGACGGTCCTGGCGGCGGGCTCGGACGCTATCAGTCACGGCCGACCAGGGAAACTACATGCCTGTTTTTTCCGAGCCCAATCCCATAACTGCCTGCGTGTGACTTCGGTTAGTGGCACGTAGGGGACAGTACCCGCAACCCAGCTTTCGCCCAGAGTTGAACTCGTCGGCCCGTCCTAGCGGTGCCCCCGCACCGGCGGCCCGTACAGCCGGAGCGGGATCTTCTTGCCCTGGGCGTAGCGCTCGCGAATCTCCTCTAGACGGATCGTCTCTGGGTCGTCGATCGCGAGCCCCTCGAGCCAGTCCTCGACGTCGGAGAGCTTGAAGCGCAGCCCGCCGCTGGGAAGCTTGTAGGTGCGCGGCGCCATGCTCTTGCTGCGCCATTTCTCGAACGTTGAGCGAGAGACACCGACGATCTCCAGGAGCTCGTTGAGGGTTATGAGGTGTTCGCGCTTCTCATCCATGCACGGGTTCTTAGCGTGTGCTTCTTGCCGAGTCAAAGGACCAACGGTCTGATGGACCAACAGTCCTTCCCTCTAACCCAAGCGATTGCTGGCCCGGCGGGGCGCAAGTTCACGGGGCAGGAGCGGGGCGGCATTCAGCCGAGACGAGCTGAGGCGTAGGAGCGCGTCGCAGGAACTGTCTGGCTCAACCACGCGCCGTCACGGGAGATCGTCCAGAGCCGAGCGGCGAACGACTCGGTGCTGTAGCGGTAGGACCAGAGCCCGACCCAAACGAGGTCGACCGGCGCCTCGTAGCTCGGGCCTCCGCTCGGTACCTGATCCGTCGCGAGGCGCGGCCAGTTGGTGTGATCGCTCTCCGTGACCCAGATGAACAGGTGACGCTCGTCGGCCGCCGCCCTGTCGAGCTTCTCCGCGTTGTCGTCGATCGCTTCCGCGATGAAGTCCTCGAGCGGCACGTGCTTCAAGAAGCCGCCGTACCCGATCGAGTACTGGCCGCCCTGGCCCGGGAACAGAGGCATGGGATTCGCCGTCGTCACGCCGAGTTGACGCATGTTGTGGATGGCTCCCGATGCGGGGACCCCTGTTAGTGGTCCAGTGTGACTGAGAGTCGTTGTCGGTGTTGCTGCTGCCACAGCGCCTTGAACTCGACCGGCGTCAGGTAGCAGAGGGAACTGTGGAGTCGTTCGTGATTGTAT
>JAKAOC010000033.1:9638-10629 GCA_021823385.1 Actinomycetes bacterium | reverse complement strand
GTCCCGAGTATCGAGCCAGTCATGCAAGCCTCCTGAACCTGTTTCGTCGAATCGCGGCCGTGCCTACGGCAGTATCTGGCCAGCAGGATTGGCGTGGCAAGAGCACGCCCGACCTGGCCAGTTTATGCGAATGAACTTGCCAAGGGAGAGGGGATGCCGCCTAAGGGCAACTGCACCGGCGACAAATAGGCTGGACCCAATCCTTGTATCCCCGCATGGGAACGGCATGGGCGCGCTCCGCCAGGCATGCCGAGAATGAAGAAAAGCCATGATGAAAGTAAGATTTGCCCCCTCGCCGACCGGCTACTTCCACGTAGGCGGCGCGCGAACCGCCTTCTACAACTGGATGATGGCCCGGAAAGCGGGCGGCCACTTTGTCCTGCGCATAGAGGACACGGACGCCGAGCGGAACCGCGAGGAATGGGTCGATGGAATCCTCGATGCGCTGAGTTGGCTGGGAGTCACATGGGACGAGGGGCCGTTTCGCCAGAGCGAGCGACTGGGGCTGTATGCGGAGGCGGCTTCACGGCTCTATGAAGCCGGTGCGGCCTACTACTGCACCTGTACCCGCGAGGAAATCGATGCTCGTACCCAGGCGTCGGGAGGCAAACCGGGTTATGACCGCCACTGCCGAGATCGTGGCTTGGGGCCGGAGTCGGGGGGAGCACTTCGTTTCAAGGTTCCCCTACCCGGCGTGACGACTTTTGTCGATCTGGTGCGCGGTGAAGTTGCGGTCGAACACGAGAACATCGACGACTTTGTCCTGATCAAAGGGAACGGGGCGCCTCTGTTCGTTTTGGCCAACGTCGTAGACGATATCGACATGGGCATTACTCATGTCGTCAGGGCCGAGGAGCACCTCCCGAATACCCCGAAGTCGATCTTGGTCTTCACGGCGCTCGGTGCTGAACTGCCGGCCTTCGGCCATGTGCCGGTGTTGGTGAACGAGAAGCGCCAAAAGCTTTCCAAGCGGCGTGACCGCGTGGCGGTG